>NZ_JBIUVQ010000009.1:0-282641 GCF_044743035.1 Streptomyces sp. NPDC087787 | reverse complement strand
GTTACATTCCGAACCCGGAAGCTAAGCCTCACAGCGCCGATGGTACTGCAGGGGGGACCCTGTGGGAGAGTAGGACGCCGCCGAACAAATTGTGATGAAAGGGCCCACACCCGAAAAGGTGTGGGCCCTTTCTTTTTTGTGCATTACCGTGGGCCCATGAGCAGCCCTGGCAGCACCAGCAGCACCGAGCGGTACGTCGTCCGCTCCGTACGCGCCGAGGAGTGGCCCGCCGCGAAGGCGCTGCGGCTGGTCGCGCTGCAGGACCCGGTGGCCCACCTCGCCTTTCTGGAGACGTACGACGACGCCATGGCCAGGCCCGACTCGTTCTGGCAGGAGCGGACGGCCGGGGCTTCCGTGGGGTCGGGCGACGCTCGGCAGTTCATCGTGGAGGGGCCGGACGGCGAGTGGGTCGGAAGCGTGACCGTGCTCGTCGAGGAGGCCGGCACGACGGACTGGGCCGGGTTCCCGGTCGAGCGGCGGCAGGGGCACGTCGTAGGTGTCTATGTGCGACCCGAGCACCGTGGGTGCGGGCTGACCGAGTTGCTGTTCGACGAGGCCCTGCAATGGGCCTGGGACATCGACGTGGAGCAGGTGCGGCTCATCGTGCACGAGGACAACGGGCGAGCCCTGCGCTTCTACCGCAGGATCGGGTTCCTGCCGAGCGGGGTCAGCGTGCCGCTGACGGCCGGCTCGGCCGAGTCCGAACTGGAGTACGTCCTCGAACGCCCCTGAGGGCCCTGGAGACAGGCGAGCCCTGGCCACAGCCGCGGGTCACGCCGGGAGCTCGGCGTGCGGCCAGCGGGCGCGGGCCTGTTCGTGGGAGCGGAGCAGGACCAGCATGGGCAGCCCCTGGCCGGCTCCGGCTGCCAGCAGCTCCGGGAGCTGGGGAAGCGGGGCGACGGCGGCCACGTCGTCCAGGACGAGCGTGAGTGGTGGGTCGAGGCGACCGGAGGATGACCGTTCGGCCATGCGCCGGCCGCGCTCGACCACGCTTGAGGCGAGTGCCGTCAGGAGGGGCATCGCACCCGGGTCGGTCCGGGGATCCTCGAGGGATTCGCCGACCACATAAAGCGTGCCCCCTTCGTTCACGAAGGAATCCAAGGCGACCGCATCAGTTCGGTTGGGAGTGCAGGCCTCGCGGATGTTGACCGTGACCAGTGAGGCCAGCGCGCGACTGGTCAACTCCTGCGCCATGTCACGACGTTCGGGATACGAGGTGAGCGAGGACTCCAGCTCGCCGGCCGAACCGGCGGCGGCCTTGGGGTTCGTACGGAGGGTCCGCACGGCCTCCTGGACCTGTGTGCCCTGTGCCCAGCGGTGGACGTGGCGGATCGCGCGGCCGTCGACGGCGGCGGCGTGCAGGAAGCTGCGCAGAAGGGTCTCCGCGGTGTCGCCGGTCGCCTGGTCCACCTTGGCGGTGGGGCGGACCGGGGCGAGCAGCGCGGCGGCTCTGGCGGCCGCCGTCGCCTTGTCCTCGCAGCCCGCCGTGGGGGACCAGTGCAGGCGGGCCGGGGTGTCGCAGAGGTGGCCGGGGTCGTAGAGGAGGACCGGGCCCAGCTTGGCCCGTGAGTCCTTCGTGTCCTGCCACAGGGCGGGGTTCGACGTGATGACGAGGGCCGGGCCCGCCGCGTCCCGGATCGCCTGGGCCGCGGCCGCCTGCCGGACTTCCCGCGGGGCGGTCAGGATCGTCTCCCGTCCGCCGGCCGGCCCGCTGTGGCGGCCGGCGGCGAGGGGCATGAGGGGCATGAGGGGCTGCGCGGGCGGGGCCGCGGGTTCCGCCCGGTTCGAGGGCTGCGGGGCCGCCGGTGCGGCCTCCTGCGGGGCCTCGGCGGGCTGCTGGGCGGCCATGAGCGGCCGTCCGGGCTGCGGGGCCGTCCGCTGGCTGGGCACCTCGTGCGGGACCGGCGCGGGGGCCTCCTGGGGTTCCGGCGCCGTCGCCCGCTCCCGGGCTGCCGCACTCTCGGCCCGTCTGCGCAGCCGCCCGGCTCGCCAGCGGGCCACGGTGCCCATCACGAACACGGTCAGTACGAGCAGCACCATCAGCTGGCCGATGAACAGGCCCCAGAACAGCCCGTAGCCCGACAGCGCGTCCGGCGGAGTGTCCGGCCAGGCGCCGGGGATGTCGTGCGGGTCGGTGATGAGCCGGCGCATCGCCGGCGGCGTGCGGGTGAAGGCGACCCCGGCGGGCCAGGAGCCGTGGGTGAACAGGCCGGCGAGGCCGGTGGCCGTCCACACCAGCAGGGTCATGCCGAGCAGGAAGGCCATGACGCCGACCAGCAGGCCGTCGGGAACGCCGCCCTGGCCGTCCCGACGGCCCTGGCGGCCCTGTCCGTGGTCGCGGTCGTCCGGTCTCACGCGCGCGTCCCCTCTAGGCCACCGTCGACTCGGAGGAGCCGTCCAGGTCGCCGATGTGCTGTCCCATGAAGGCCGCCGCCCGCTCCTGCGCCTCCAGCTCCGCGGCGCGCAGGCTGTCGTCGGAGAGGCGGTCGCTGGAGGACTCCGTCATGGCGCGGTCGGTGAACACCAGCGGCCGTTCGGTCTCGGTGACCAGGTGTTTGACCACCTGGACATTGCCGTTGACGTCCCAGACCGCGATGCCGGGGGTCAGGCTCGGGATGATCTCGACCGCCCACCTGGGCAGGCCGAGCACCCCTCCCGTCGCCCTCGCCTCGTCCGCCTTCTGGGCGTAGATCGTCCTGGTGGAGGCCATCTTCAGGATCGCCGCGGCCTCCTTGGCCGCCGCCCCGTCCACCACGTCGGACAGATGGTGGACGACGGCCACGAACGACAGACCGAGCCGGCGGCCGAACTTCAGCAGCCGCTGGAACAGCTGGGCCACGAACGGGCTGTTGATGATGTGCCAGGCCTCCTCGACCAGGAAGATGCGCTTCTTGCGGTCGGGGCGGATCCAGGTGTGCTCCAGCCACACGCCGACGATCGCCATCAGGATCGGCATGGCGATGGAGTTGCGGTCGATGTGGGACAGGTCGAAGACGATCAGGGGCGCGTCCAGGTCGATGCCGACCGTGGTGGGGCCGTCGAACATGCCGCGCAGGTCACCGTCGACCAGCCGGTCCAGGACCAGCGCCACGTCCAGGCCCCAGGCCCGTACGTCGTCTATGGCGACGTTCATCGCCTCGGCCGACTCCGGCTCGGGGTGGCGGAGTTGCTCGACGATGTCCGACAGCACCGGCTGGCGTTCCACGATCGTCTCGTTGACGTAGGCGTGGGCGACCTTCAGCGCGAAGCCGGAACGCTCGTCCAGGCCGTGCCCCATGGCGACCTCGATGATGGTGCGCAGCAGCGCGAGCTGGCCCGTGGTCGTGATCGACGGGTCCAGGGGGTTGAGCCGGATGCCGTGGTCGAGGGCCGCCATCGGGTCCAGCCGGATCGGCGTTATGCCCAGCTCCTCCGCGATGAGGTTCCACTCGCCCACCCCGTCCTCGCCCTGGGCGTCCAGGACGACGACCTGGCGGTCGCGGAAGCGGAGCTGGCGCAGGACGTAGGTCTTCTCCAGCGCCGACTTGCCGTTGCCGGACTCGCCGAGGACCAGCCAGTGCGGGGCGGGGAGCTGCTGTCCGTAGAGCTGGAAGGGGTCGTAGATGTAGCCCTTTCCGGAGTACACCTCGCGGCCGATGATGACGCCCGAGTCGCCGAGGCCGGGCGCGGCGGTGGGCAGGTAGACCGCCTGGGCCTGGCCCGTGGACGTTCTCACCGGCAGCCGGGTCGTCTCCACCTTCCCGAACAGGAAGGTGGTGAAGGCGTCCGTGAGTGAGGTCAGCGGGTCCCGCATCAGAGCATCAGCCCCTACCGTCGGATTCCGGTGGCGAACGGGAGCGTGTTCACGAAGGCGCGGTGGTGCTCGCGGTCGCACCACTCGAGTTTCAGGTAGGACTTCCCGGCCGAGGCCCTGATCGTCCGCTTGTCGCGGGCCAGGGACTCGGGGGAGCGGGAGGACACGGTGATCCAGCCGACCAGGTTGACGCCGGCCGCGCCGCTGGCGAGGTCCTCGCCGCGCTGGTCGAGGCGGCTGTGGGCGGCGACGTCGCGCGGGTCCACGGTGCGGTTCATCTTCGCGGCGCGGCTGGCCTCGGCGACGTCGTTGGTCTTCTCGGTCAGCATGCGTTCGATGGCGATCTCGGTGGGTTCGAGGTCCATCGTGACGGCGACGGTGCGGATGACGTCCGGGGTGTGGACGAGGAGGGGCGCGAGGAAGTTCACGCCGACCGGGGTCATCGGCCATTCCTTGACCCAGGCGGTGGCGTGGCACCAGGGCGCGCGGGTCGTCGACTCGCGGGTCTTGGCCTGGAGGTACGTCGGCTCCATGGCGTCCAGCTCGGCCGGCCAGGCGTTGCGTTTGGTCATCGCCTGGATGTGGTCGATCGGGTGGTCCGGGTCGTACATGGAGTGGATCAGCGAGGCCAGCCGCCCCTGACCGAGCGGCTGCCGTACGCGGATGTCGGCCTCCTGGAGCCGGGAGCAGATGTCGGTGAGCTCGCGGGCCATGACGACCGCGAGTCCGGCGTCCCGGTCCAGCTTGCGGCCCGTGTGGGGCCGGGCGGCCCGCGCCATGGCGTGTGCCTCGGCGGCGAGTTCGCGGGTGTAGTGCATGCAGGCGACGAGGTAGGCGCGGTGCTGCTCGCTGCTGGTGGACACCATGGACTGCAGTTGGTCGTAGGACCGCTGGAGCCAGTGCGGTGCCCGTTCGTCCCCTCGCATGGTGACGTCCTTGGCGTGGGCGTCGGGGTCGGCGGGGAGGGTGCGGGCGAGCATCTGCAGGCGGGTGACGAAGCCGTCGCCGTTGGCCACGTGCTTGAGCAGGGTGCCGAAGCGGTCGACGAGGGCTTCCTGGTCCTCGGAGTCGCGCAGGCCGACGCCGGGGCCCTCGATCTCGATGGCGGCGGTGACGGTCCTGCGGTCGGCGTGCAGGAGTACGGCGATCTCGTCGGGGCCGAACGGCGCGGCGAGCCAGGTGATCCGGCCGATGCCGGGCGGCGGCCCGATCTCGACCTCGCGGCCGTCCAGGCTCGTTCCGGCCTCCATCACGCTGGAGCGGTAGACGGCGCCGCGCTTGACGGTGCGTTTGTAGCTGCGGTTGATCTCGAACCACTTGTAGAAGGTGCGGTGCCGGTAGGGCACGTAGACCGCGGCCAGGGCCAGCAGCGGGAAGCCCGTCAGCAGGACGATGCGCAGGGGCAGCACCGGGACCAGCAGTCCGCACATCATGCCGATGAACGCGCCCGCGATGATCAGGGCGATCTCGCCGGTCTCGCGGTTGCGGCCGACGATCGCGTTCGGCCGGGCGCGGCCGATCAGATAGGTACGGCGGGACGCGACCGCGTGGGACACGTGGGAGTCGGTCGTCAACGTCCTTCACCTCCCGGGCGGTTGGTGCTGCTGTTGCGGGTGCTTCCGGCGTGGGGGGTGTTCACCGGGCTGGGTGCGCGGGGAGCGGGTGTGGTGGAGGGGCCGGATCCGCCGCCACCGTCCGGGACGCGGGCGCTGTGCGCGGCGACGCCGCCGGAGGCCGGGTTGGCCGGGCGGGGGGCGGACGACTGGCCGCCGCCGTTGTTGTCGGCCCGGGTGCTGTGGGTCTTGATGCCCTGTGCGACCAGGGTGGCCGGGGAGCTGATGACCGCGGCGGCCTTGCCCTCGGCGCCCCGCATGATGCGGTTGTTGCGGCCGGCCGCGATCTCGTCGCCGAAGCCCGGGACGAAGCGGTAGATCATGGCGCTGGCGAAGATGGCCAGCAGGATGATCGCGAGGCCGGAGACGACCGCGGAGAAGGCGCCGGGGCCGTTGTCGCCGGAGGAGAGCGCTCCGGCGAGCCCGAGCACGATGACGACGACCGGCTTCACCATGATCACCGCGATCATGATTCCGGCCCAGCGGCGGACGTGTCCCCACAGGTTCTTGTCGACCAGTCCGGCGTAGACGACGGTGCCGAGCAGGGCGCCGACGTAGAGCAGGGCGGCGCGGAGGACGAGCTCCAGCCAGAGCACGCCGGCGGCGAGGATGGAGACCAGGGAGACGACGATCAGCATGATCGGTCCGCCGCCGATGTTCTCGCCCTTGCCGAGCGCGGCGGAGAACGTGCCGAAGAAGGTGCCCGCCTGGTCGCCGGTGGCCTTGGCGAGGACGTCGGAGACGCCGTCGGTGGCCGAGACGACCGTGTAGAGGATCAGCGGGGTGAAGGCGGAGGCGAGCACGGTCAGCCAGAGGAAGCCGACCGCCTCGGAGACGGCGGTGGACAGCGGTACGCCGCGTACGGCGCGCTTGGCGACGGCCAGCAGCCAGAGCAGCAGTGTGAGCACGGTCGAGGCGGCGAACACGACCGCGTACTGCTGGAGGAACTTCTGGTTGGTGAAGTCGACGTTCGCGGTCTCCTGCACGGCCTTGCTGAGCTTGGTGACGGTCCACGACGCGGCGTCGGCACAGCCCTTGGCGAGCGAGGAGAGGGGGTCGAGGGTGGAGGTGGGGTCGGGAGCCGTGGAACCGCCGCCGCTGCTGGTGCCGTTGCCGCGCTCGCAGTACTTCTTGGCTTCGCCGAAGATGAGGTCGCAGTCGTTCTTGCTCGCCGTCGGCGAGGGCGTCGGGCTGGGCGAGGGATCGGCGACGGCGCGGGTGGCCAGCAGTACGACCGTCGTCTGCACGGCTGCCACGGCTCCGGTGAGCCCCAGCAGGCGCTGCTTGCTACCGGGCATACGTGAACCCTCCGTACTCTTCGGTGGCCTTGCGGATCTCGTCGGAGGTGGCGGCCCTGTCGTCGCCGGGGACCGGGGCGGGGCCGGTCTTCTGCGAGTCGGAGACGATCTTCCAGTCGCCTCTCGACCACTGGAGTTCGAACGTCCACGTCTTCCAGGACGAGGTGACCGGGTCGGTGGAGGTCTCCGCGGACATGCCGATGAGTCCCACGTACCAGACCGCGACCCTGGCGCTGCTGTCGCTGTACTGCTGCACGGTGGTGCCCACCGGCACCACACGTGAGACGAACGTGCTGCCGGTGGGCGGGTTGCCGTCCGCGTCCAGGCCCATCCTGTTGAGGAAGTCCGCCGAGTAGGCCTTGTCCATGGGTTTCTGGAGGCGGGCCGCCGCGTCGGGGGTGTAGAGGAGGTCCAGGAGGGTGTGCCGGGTGCCCTTCTTGAACATGTCGGTCGAGCCGAGGGCCACGGCGTAGTTCGCGGCGGCGCTCTGTGCTCCCTGTTCGTCGTGGGCGAAGCCCGACGGGATGCCGTCCGTCTTCGTGTGGACCGGCTGCTTGCCGGTCGCCGCGGTCGCCGCCGCCTTGGGCTTGTCGGCGGTGCCGCCGCCGGCGGCGGGGGAGCGGCCTCCCGAGCGGTTCGCGAAGGCGATCGCGGCGATGAGGAGGACGACGACGGCGACCACCGTGATCAGGCTGCGCGAGGACGAGCGGCCGCCGCGCCGCGCGCCTCCGTAGGGGTCGCCGGGCCGGTCCGGGAGCCGGGTGCGGGTCTGTCCGCCCGCGTACGGCCCGTCGTCGGCACGCGCCGAATCGCCGTACCCGTGCCCGTCCGATCGACTCATGCCCCTTACGCCCCCTCGACCTCGTACCGGAATGCCTGGAAGTACGACGGTAGCCGTGCTGGTTCCCGCGTGGACGCGGTGTGGTGACTCGACATCAGGGAAACGCAACCTCAGCCGGTGGGCACGGTGGGTGGGTAGGGGCAGTGGGGTCACCGGGCGCGCCCGGAGGGTCCGGCCGGCGGTGCGCACGGGGCACCGTGCGCGGCATGCGCGGGTATGCGCCGGTTACACGGCCATGCCGTACACGATGGTGAAGAGCGTGCCGAGCGAGCCGATGATGAACACGCCCGTCAGCCCGGCGATGATCAGGCCCTTGCCCTGCTCGGCACTGAACGTGTCGCGCAGGGCCGTGGCGCCGATGCGCTGCTTGGCGGCGCCCCAGATGGCGATGCCGAGGCAGAGCAGGATGGCCACGGCCATCACCACCTCGATCATCACCTTCGCCTCGTTGCCCAGGCTGCCGAAGGGCCCCCAGTTCGGAGCGATCCCGCCGATGATGGTGTTGATGTCTCCCTTGTCGGCCGCAAAGAGCATGTAAGTCACCGCCCCTGTTGGGTAGTTCCGCTTCCCCTGCCTTCGTGCAGAGGGCAGGCCCATTCTCGCCGACAATGACGCCGCCGTATGTCGACTTGACGGCATTGCCTGGTGGGTTTCGTACGTATGGTCACTCTGTGTATCACGGCAGGTCACGCCGGGCAATGAAGTCCGACCGCAACCCGTGATGTGGTTCCGTCGTTGACGTTTCTCATGTGTCGGCAAGGGTTCTGACGACCAGTCGGGTGACCGGTCGCCCGTGGCCGATGGTCTCACGCTTCTCCGCGTCGGCACCGCGTTCCCGTCGGCCCGGCGGCGTCCCGGCGGGCGGGGCGCGTCGGGGGAGCCGGTGTGAGCCCGGTCATACGATGAACGGGCGTTTCACAGGAGAATCTCAGGGAAGTCGGGGTCCGTTTCTCATCCCCGTCCGCCACAGTGGAGCCTGATGAAGCGCACCTCAGGTACCGAGAGCCTCGCCGGTCGCGCACGTCCCGGGCGTCGCCGGGCCGGTGCGCGGGCGCTGTTCGCCACGCTGGTGCTGCTCGCCGTGACCTCGGTCTCCGTCGCGGCCGCGCACGACGGACCCGGCGCGCTCAGGATGATCGGACCGCACGGGATGACCGGCCCGTTCGAGGAGCCCGAACCGCTCGGGGTGACCGCCGTCACGTCCAGGACCCCGCAGAGTGCCCGGGTCGGGGCGCTGTTCGGCGCGGACAAGGCCGACGACCTGGCCGGCAACCACTTCTGCACGGCCTCGGTGGTGCACAGCCCCCGCCGCGACCTCGTCGTCACCGCCGCCCACTGCCTGAGCGGGGACTCCGACCTGGTGTTCGTGCCGGGGTACCGGGACGGCCGGGCGCCCTACGGGGTGTGGAAGGTCAAGCAGCGCTTCCTGCCCGACGACTGGACCGCGCACCAGGACGAGGACAGCGACATGGCCTTCGCCGTGATCGCCCCGCAGGGCGGGAAGGGTGTCGAGGACGCCGTCGGCGCCAACCGCTTCCTCACCGGGGCGGCGACCGGGACGACCGCGGTCACCCTCACCGGTTACCCGGACTCCCGCGAGGTGCCCATCAGCTGCACCAACCGGCCGCGGGCCCACAGCGGCACGCAGCAGCGCATCGACTGCCCGGAGTTCACCGGCGGCACCAGCGGCAGCCCGTGGATCAACGGGGACCAGGAGGTCGTCGGCGTTCTCGGCGGCCACGAGGCGGGCGGCTCGACGGCGGACACCTCGTACAGCGTGGTGCTGGGGGCCGCCGCGGACCGGCTCTACAAGGACGCGACCGCCGCTCCCTGATCCGCCCCCCACCGCCCCTCGCCGCGGGGTCGCACGGTGGCTGACCGCCGTGCTGCCCTGCGCCCGTGTGTGATCACCTGGAAAGCGGTGCCGGCGCCTCTACACTGTCGACGGCGGACTCCCGTGCGACGAGGGGCGGTTGACGGTGCGTAAGGCATGGATCGTGGCGGTCGCCGCCGTCGCTTCCGGGCTCAGCCTCGTCGCCCTGCTCGTCGTCGGCGTCTACGTCGCCGCGGGGAACATCGCGGGCGGGGCGGGCGGCGGGTCCGTGGGGCTCGCCAAGGGCGCCGTGCCGGCCGCGTACCAGCCCCTCGTGCAGAGATGGGGCAATCTCTGCCCCGCGATCAACCCGGCCCTGCTGGCAGCCCAGTTGTACCAGGAGAGCGGGTTCAACCCGAACGCCAGGAGCCCCGCCGCGGCGCAGGGGATAGCGCAGTTCATCCCGAGCACCTGGGCCACGCACGGCATCGACGGCGACGGCGACGGGAAGGCGGACGTCTGGAACCCGAACGACGCGATCCCCTCGGCCGCGTCCTACGACTGCGAACTCGCCTCCTACGTCAAGAACGTGCCGGGCAACGTCACGCACAACATGCTCGCGGCCTACAACGCGGGGGCCTACGCGGTCATCAGCCACGGGGGCGTGCCGCCGTACGCGGAGACGCGGAACTACGTGAAGACGATCACGACCCTGGAGAAGAGCTTCGCCGCCCCCGTCACCCGTGTCGACCCCTCCCGGCAGGCCGCGGCGGCCATCACGTACGCGCAGAGCAAGCTGGGCACGCGTTATCTGTGGGGCGGGAACGGCACCCCTGAGCAGGGCGGACGGTTCGACTGCTCGGGCCTGACCAAGGCCGCCTACGAGAGCGTGGGGGTCACGCTGCCGCGGGTCGCCAACGACCAGTACAACGCCGGGCCGCACCCCAAGCGGGACGAACTTCTGCCGGGTGACCTGGTGTTCTTCTCCGACGACCTGACCAACTCGCGGGCCATCCGGCACGTCGGCATCTACGTCGGCGGCGGGTACATGATCGACGCGCCGAGGACGGGCGCCGTGATCCGCTTCGATCCCGTCGACACACCCGACTACTTCGGGGCCACCAGGGTCACCGAGGACGGCGCGAAGGCGCTCCCCTCCGCGGTGTGAGCGGAGGGTGAGCCGCCCGCCTGAGCTGCGGCGACGAGTCTCTCTTCGATAACGTCTGCGTGATCGTTCGGTGGAGTGCGGAACGCATCGATCGGGGTCGTGCGTTGCTGATGACGTAGCCAAGTGGATGTCCGGTGGCGTGCGGACCCTGCGTGCGTGCAGCGGAAGCGGATCTACGACCACGGGGGTGGGCAGGAGCGGCGCACGCCGGGTGCGCCCGCGACGACACGACGAAGGGGCCGCAGCAGGATGGCTGGACTCGCCGAATCCGGGTCGAACCCCGACGTCGACCTGCTCTACGACATCAACAGCCTGGCCAGGAACGCTCCGCACTGGTTGGACCGGGTCATGGAGTACGTCGGTGAGTACGGGCTGCTGCTCGCCATGGTGCTGCTCGTGCTGGGGTGCTGGTGGTCCGTGCGGCGCCGGGGCGGCGAGGGGGCGGCGTCCGCCGTGGCCGCGCTGGTGTGGGCGCCGCTGGCGGCCGGCCTCGCGGTGCTCGTGAACGTGCCGATAAGGGATTTCGTGCAGCGGCCCCGGCCCTTCCTGGACCATCGGGGGCTCGATGTCCTGGTGTCCGGCAAGACCGACTACTCCTTCGTGAGCGATCACGCGACGATCACCATGGCGATGGCGGTCGCGCTGTTCGTCGTCGACCGGCGCTTCGGCCTGGCCGGGATCGTGCTGGCGCTGTTCGAGGGGTTCTGCCGGGTCTACATGGGCGTGCACTATCCGACGGACGTGGTCGGCGGGTTCGCGCTGGGTACGGCTGTCGCGCTGCTGCTCTCCCCCCTGGCCATGGCCCTGCTCACGCCGCTGATGAAGGCGGTCGAGGGAGCGGCGTGGGGCGGCCGGCTGGTGCGTGCCCGGCGTGGCGGCGCGGGCGACGCGGTGGTCTCCGGCTGCTCCGCCGGGGAACGGGCGCCGGCGGAGGACCGGGACCTGGCGGCGTAGCGGAGCGCCCCGCCGTGCCCGGCCGTCCGCCGCCGGGTCTTCGCGGGTGGCCCGTCGGGCGTCACAAGCCCTGCGGGTAGGAGAAGAAGTTCTGCGGGTCGTACTGCCGCTTCAGCTTGGCCAGGCGGGTCGCCGCGTCGCCGTAGTAGGCCGTGCGCCAGTTCTTCAGGGTGGGGTCGCTGTAGTTCTGGTAGGCCGCTCCGGAGGCGTAGGGCCGCATGGCGTCGTGCGCCGAGGTCAGCCAGGCCTGGGCCGCCGAGCCGGTGGTGCCCGGGCGCCAGGAGGCGACGTACTGGGCCAGCATGCGTGAGCGCCGGTGGACGAAGGCCGTCGCCGTCGGGGAGACCCGGTTGACCGCCCCGCCGAGCGCGGTGAACGCGATGCTGCCCGCGCCGCCGCGCACCGAGGGCAGCTGCGCCACCAGGGTCCGGATGCCGGCCGCGGACAGGGAGCGGTCGAAGAAGTCCGAGCGGGCCGCGTAGGTCTCGCGGCCGAGCCTGCCCTGCGGGGAGCGGCCGGGCGTCCTGCCCGGCAGGTGGCACTGGGCCTCCACGGGGAAGGACGAGCAGCCGGCGTAGGCGTCCATGGCCTGCCAGTAGGAGTGGCGCCTGAGCGACACGCTCGACGCCGGGGCGCCGACCGACGCGGCCAGGCGGTCCACCGCGTTCTGCAGCGCGCCGTAGGTGCCCAGGGAGAAGGCGGCCACGGACACCCTGGGCGTGCCGCCCGCCGTGTTCTCCAGGTGCAGCGAGGACCAGATCTCGTCCGGCTGGGCGGGTCCCCACTCCTGCCAGGCCTTCATCACCGCCGCGGCCTTCGCCCAGGGCCAGGTCAGGTACGCCGACACGGCCTGCGGTGCGGGGTGGGTCCTGAACCGCAGTTCGGTGACGACGCCGAAGTTGCCGTTGCCCGCGCCGCGCAGCGCCCAGAACAGGTCCTTGTTCTGGGTGGCGTCGGCGGTCAACTGCCTGCCGTCCGCGGTGATGAGGGTGGCCCCGGTCAGGCTGTCGCAGGTCAGGCCGTAGGCGCGGGCGACGACTCCGTGACCGCCGCCCAGGACCAGGCCGGAGATGCCCACGGTCGGGCAGGAGCCGCCGGGGATCGTGACGCCCTTCGCGGTGAGCGTGCGGTAGATGTCGATGAGCTTGGCGCCGGCGCCGATCACCGCGGAGGAGCCGCTCGCCCGTATCTGGCCGAGCTTGGAGACGTCGATGATCAGCCGGCCGTCGCCGGAGGACCAGCCGCCGTAGGAGTGGCCGCCGTTGCGGACGGCTACGCGGAGGTGGTGGGCGCGGGCGTAGGACAGGACGGTCCGTACGTCGTCGGCGTTGGCCACGTAGGCGACCGCGGCGGGCCTGAGGTTGTCGAAGCGGGTGTTGTAGAGCTGCTTGGCGGTCGTCCAGGAGGCGTCGCCCGGGCGGATCAGGGGGCCGTGCAGGGAGCGGGCGAGCGCGGCCCAGCCGGTGGCCGTCGGGGTGCTGGTGGTGCCGGCGGCAGCCGACATCTCCCTGGCGGTCGTCCGGTCCGCCGCCGCCCGGGCCGGGGCGCCCGTGCCGCCGCTGCACGCGCTCGTCGCGGCCGCGGCGAGCGCGGCCGCGCCGCCCCCCAGGAAAGTCCGCCGTTCCATGCCCGCACCTCCTGATCGTCCTGCGGAACGAGACGACGAGGCGGCCCGGAGGGTTCCGGGGAACCGCGCCGCAGGACTGCCACAGTACGGCGGTCGGGGCGTCACCGACACGCGAGCGCGGGCCGATCCGGTCGCGCGGGCCGGCGGCGCGGCGCGGGGAGCGGGGCATCCCCCTGGTGTCCGGCGCGCCTGCGAGTCCATGGCGAGAGCCCGCCCCGGCCATGTCTCCTTCCGTGGCCTCGACGTAAGCATTCCGTGACCTCACCGCACTGTCGGCAGGGGTTCACCCCTCGTTCACTTCCGGCCATCGGCAGCTTCACCTGTTCTGCCTAATTTCGGCCTTACCCGGTGCTGATGCGCAGGTCGGTGCATCGGTGTCGTCCACACCCCGCACGCCGCCGAACAGGACGGCGGCTCCTGGAAGGAACTCAAGTGAAGCTTCAGCGCAAGACCCGGCGGGCACTCGCTCTCGGCGCACTCGCCGTCTCCGGCGCCCTGGCCCTCACGGCGTGCGGCTCCGACGACACCGGCAAGAACAACGCCGGCGGCGACAGCAGCACCGCGGCCTCCAACAGCTCCATCAAGTGTGACGACGCCAAGGGCCAGCTGCTCGCCGACGGCTCCTCGGCGCAGAAGAACGCGATCGACGCCTGGGTGAAGCAGTTCAGCCAGGCCTGTGGCGTGCAGATCAACTACAAGGGCGGCGGCTCCGGCGCCGGCGTCACGGCGTTCACCCAGGGCCAGGTCGCCTTCGCCGGCTCCGACTCGGCGCTGAAGCCCGAAGAGGTCACCGCCTCCCAGAAGATCTGCACCGACGGCGGTCAGGGCATCGACCTGCCGATGGTCGGCGGCCCGATCGCGGTCGGCTACAACGTCCCGGGCGTGGACAGCCTCGTCCTCGACGCCCCCACCCTGGCGAAGATCTTCGACAGCAAGATCAAGAACTGGGACGACGCGGCGATCAAGAAGCTGAACCCCGACGCCAAGCTGCCCAACCTGAAGATCCAGGCGTTCCACCGCTCGGACGAGTCCGGCACCACGGACAACTTCACCAAGTACCTCAAGGCCGCCACCCCCGCGAACTGGAAGTACGAGGGCGGCAAGGCCTGGCAGGCCAAGGGCGGCCAGGCTGCTCCGCAGTCCTCCGGCGTGGCCCAGCAGGTGAAGCAGACCGAGGGCGCGATCGGCTACTTCGAGCTGTCGTACGCCAAGGACATGGCCACGGTCGACATCAACACGGGTGCCGCCGCCCCGGTCAAGGCCACCGTCGAGAACGCCACCAAGGCCATCGCGGACGCCAAGGTCGTCGGCACCGGCAGCGACCTGGCCCTGCAGCTGAACTACAACACCAAGGCCGAGGGTGCCTACCCGATGGTCCTGGTCACGTACGAGATCGTCTGCGACAAGGGCAACAAGGCCGACACCCTGCCGGCCACCAAGGCGTTCCTGCGCTACATCGCCAGCGAGGAGGGCCAGAGCATCCTCACCGCGAACGACTACGCGCCGATCCCCGACGCGATCATCAGCAAGGTCCGCACCACCATCGACGGCCTGAGCTGATCCGAGTGCGGCCCGGCCCCCCTGACGGGGCCGGGCCGCACCTTCCGGTGCACCGCCGCCAGGAGCCGTACCCCGCGTACGTCTCCGCAGACCGGAGATCCCGATGGACATATCAACGCATACGACGGGCGCCGACGCGCCTTCCCCTGAACCGACCGCGGCCGAGCAGAAGCGCGCCGCCCGCGGTGCCACCCGTCCCGGAGACCGGATCTTCCTCGGTCTCACCCGTGGGTCGGGCATCCTGCTGCTGGTGGTCATGGCCGCGATCGCGGTCTTCCTGACCTACCGTGCCTCGCTGGCGATCAGCAAGGACCACGGCAACTTCCTGACCACCTTCGAGTGGAACACCGGCCTTCAGCCGCCGGTCTTCGGCATCGCCGTGCTGGCCTTCGGCACGGTGGTCTCCTCGATCATCGCCATGGTCATCGCGGTCCCCGTCGCGGTCGCCATCGCGCTCTTCCTCACGCACTACGCCCCGCGCCGGCTGAGCGGTCCCATCGCCTACGTGGTCGACCTGCTCGCCGCCGTGCCGTCCATCGTGTACGGCCTGTGGGGCGCGTTGATGCTGGTCCCGCACCTGGACGGACTGTTCGGCTGGCTGAACGACTACCTCGGCTGGACCGGCGTCTTCTCCTGGGAGGGCGGCGCCCCCCGCTCGCTGCTCACGGTCGGCATCCTGCTGGCGATCATGATCCTGCCGATCATCACCAACGTCAGCCGTGAGGTGTTCCGCCAGGTTCCCCGGATGCACGAGGAGGCGGCCCTGGCTCTCGGCGCCACGCGCTGGGAGGTCATCCGCATGTCGGTGCTGCCCTTCGGGCGCTCCGGCGTGATCTCCGCCTCGATGCTCGGCCTGGGCCGCGCGCTCGGCGAGACGATGGCCGTCGCCACCGTGCTGTCGCCGACCTTCACCATCGGGGCCAGCCTGCTCGACCCGGGCGGCGGCACCTTCGCCCAGAACATCGCCAGCAAGTTCAGCGAGGCGTCGGAGTACGGCCGTGACGCGCTGATCGCCTCCGGCCTGGTCCTGTTCGTCATCACTCTGCTGGTCAACGGCGCGGCCCGCCTGATCATCGCCCGCCGCAAGGACTACTCGGGGGCCAACGCATGAGCCACGCAGCCATCGCCGACCAGCGCTCCAGCAGCCTGCGCGGCGCCAGCCTGCCCAAGTGGTCCCCGTGGGCCATCGCCGCCGGCTCCCTGGCCGCCGCGGTCGCCATCGGCCTGGCCGGCGGCCTGCACAGCCGTGTCCAGTGGGGCCTGATCGCCGCGGTCCTCTTCGTCCTCGGCACCTACGGCGTCGCCGCCCGCGTCGAGGGCCGCCGCCAGGCCAAGGACCGGGTCGCGACCAGCCTCGTCTGGGTCGCCTTCCTGCTCGCCCTGGTGCCGCTGGTCTCCCTGGTCTGGACGACAGTCCAGCGCGGGGTGAAGGTCCTGGACGGCTACTTCCTGACCCACTCGATGGGCCTGGTCGCCGACAACGAGCCGGGCGGCGGCATCTACCACGCCATCATCGGCAGCCTGGAGCAGGTCGGCCTCGCCACCCTGATCGGCGCGCCGGTCGGCGTGCTCACCGCCATCTACCTGGTGGAGTACGGACGCGGCAACCTCGCCCGGGCCGTGACCTTCTTCGTCGACGTCATGACCGGCATCCCGTCGATCGTCGCGGGCCTGTTCATCCTCAGCCTGATGCTGATCTTCAAGATGCAGCCCTTCGGCTTCGCCGGCTCGCTGGCCCTGGCCATCCTGATGATGCCTGTCGTGGTCCGCTCCACGGAGGAGATGCTCAAGCTCGTGCCGAACGAGCTGCGGGAGGCGTCCCTCGCCCTGGGCGTGCCCAAGTGGCGCACGATCCTGCGGGTGGTCCTGCCGACCTCCGTCGGCGGCATCACGACCGGCATCGTGCTGGCCATCGCCCGTATCGCCGGTGAGACCGCGCCTGTGCTGCTGCTGGTCTTCGGCAACCCGTTCATCAACACGAACCCCTTCGAGGGGGCGCAGTCCTCGCTGCCGCTGTACATCTACCAGCAGTACACGAACAGCACGGGCCCGGGCGCGGCGTACGACCGCGCGTGGGCGGCCTCGCTCACCCTCATCGCCTTCGTGATGATCCTCAACCTGGTGGCCCGCGGCATCGCCCGCTGGAAGGCCCCCCGTTAACGATCTGCGGCTGCTGCCGCGCGGGGCCTGTCAGCGACCCCCGGACTTTTGGAAGTGAAGTAGTCATGGCCAAGCGAATCGATGTGAGCGGGCTCACCGCCTACTACGGCGCCCACAAGGCGATCGAGGACATCTCGATGACGGTCGAGCCGCGCTCGGTGACGGCGTTCATCGGCCCCTCCGGCTGCGGCAAGTCGACGTTCCTGCGCACCCTCAACCGTATGCACGAGGTCACGCCGGGCGGCCGCGTCGAGGGCAAGGTGCTCCTGGACGAGGAGGACCTCTACGGCGCCGGGGTGGATCCGGTGGCCGTGCGCCGCGAGGTGGGCATGGTGTTCCAGCGCCCGAACCCGTTCCCCACCATGTCGATCTTCGACAACGTGGCGGCGGGACTGCGGCTGAACGGCAACTACCGCAAGAGCGAGCTGGGCGACATCGTCGAGAAGTCGCTCAAGGGCGCCAACCTCTGGAACGAGGTCAAGGACCGCCTGAACAAGCCCGGCTCGGGCCTGTCCGGCGGTCAGCAGCAGCGTCTGTGCATCGCCCGCGCCATCGCGGTCGAGCCGAAGGTGCTGCTCATGGACGAGCCCTGCTCCGCCCTCGACCCGATCTCCACGCTCGCCATCGAGGACCTGATCGGCGAGCTGAAGGAGCGCTTCACGATCGTCATCGTGACGCACAACATGCAGCAGGCGGCGCGCGTCTCGGACCGTACGGCGTTCTTCAACCTGGCGGCCGTGGGCAAGCCGGGCCGGCTGATCGAGATCGACGAGACCGAGCGGATCTTCTCCAACCCGTCCGTGCAGGCGACCGAGGACTACATCTCCGGCCGCTTCGGCTAGAGCGCCTCCTCCCCCCGGATTCCTCGCGGTGCTGCATGGCGGTGCCACCGCGAGGTGGCAGAAGGGCCCGCCCCCGGCTCCCGGGGGCGGGCCCGCACGCTTTCACCGGCCGGGGTGTGCGCCCGGCCGCTCACTCGGCGACTTCGGTGCGCTCCCACCACCGGTAGACGGTGACCTGTCCTTCCTTGCTGTCCTCGTGGCGCGAGGTGACCTTGTAGTGCTCGTATCCCCCGAGGTGCGGGATCTTCAGTTCCTGTCCGGGAGGGACCACGGGCACCAGGGTGCCCGCGAGATCCTCCGGCCCGCCTTCGAGGAGTGCCTTGCTCGTCATGGTTCCAGTGTCACCACACCGGGCCGGGCTGCTACAGGAACGCCAGCTTGATCAGCCAGAAGGCGCAGGCCGCGACGACCGCCGCGGCCGGCATGGTGATGAACCAGCCCAGGACGATGTTCTTCGCCACGCCCCAGCGGACGGCGTTGACCCGCTTCGTCGCGCCCACGCCCATGATCGCCGAGGTGATCACATGGGTGGTGGAGATCGGCGCCTTGAAGAGGTACGCCGTGGCGAACATGATCGACGCGCCGGTGGTCTCGGCGGCGAAACCCTGCGGCGGGTCCAGTTCGATGATCTTGCGGCCCAGGGTGCGCATGATGCGCCAGCCGCCCGCGTAGGTGCCCAGTGACAGCATGAGGGCGGAGACCAGCTTCACCCACACCGGGATCGGGTCCCCGTAGTCCTCGACATCGGCGATGACGAGGGCCATCACCACGACACCCATGGTCTTCTGGGCGTCCTGGAGGCCGTGTCCGAGCGCCATGCCGGCCGCCGACACGGTCTGGGCTATGCGGAAGCCGCGCTTGGCCTTGTGCGGGTTGGTCCTGCGGAAGAGCCACATGATCGCCGTCATCACCAGGTAGCCGACGATCAGGCCGACCACCGGGGACAGGAACATGGGGGTGACGATCTTGTCGAGCACGCCGGACCAGTACACCGTCGTACCGCCCGCGAGGGCCGCGCCCACCATGCCGCCGAACAATGCGTGCGAGGAGGACGAGGGAAGGCCGAAGTACCAGGTGACGAGGTTCCAGACGATGGCTCCGAGGAGGGCCGAGAAGAGGATGCCCATCCCCTTGCCGCCGGTGGGCGTCTGGATCAGGCCCTCGCTGACGGTCTTGGCGACCCCGCTGCCGAGGAAGGCGCCGAGGAGGTTCATCGCGGCGGCCATGGCCAGCGCGGCGCGCGGGGTGAGCGCCCGGGTCGACACGGAGGTCGCGATGGCGTTGGCGGAGTCGTGGAAGCCGTTGGTGTAGGCGAAGCCGAGAGCGACCAGGACGGTCAGGATCAGAGCGAAGGTGTCCATGGACGCCTCAGGACTCCTTGACCGCGATGGTCTCCACCGTGTTCGCCACGTGCTCGAAGGCGTCCGCCGCCTCTTCCAGCACGTCCACGATCTGCTTGAGCTTCAGCACCTCGATCGCGTCGTACTTGCCGTTGAACAGGTGCGCGAGCAGCTTGCGGTGGATCTGGTCCGCCTGGTTCTCCAGGCGGTTCACCTCAATCCAGTACTCGGTGAGGTTGTCCATGGTCCGAAGGTGCGGCATCGCCTCGGCCGTCAGCTCCGCCGCCCTGGCCAGAACCTCGATCTGCTGCTCGACGCCCTTGGGCAGTTCCTCGACGTTGTAGAGGACGACCAGGTCGACCGCCTCCTCCATGAAGTCCATGATGTCGTCGAGGGACGACGCGAGGGAGTAGATGTCCTCGCGGTCGAAGGGCGTGATGAACGAGGAGTTCAGCTGGTGGAAGATCGCATGCGTGGCGTCGTCACCTGCGTGTTCCGCGGCCCGCATACGCTCTGCGATCTCGGCCCGGGCGGAGGTGTCCGCCCCGAGCAGTTCCATCAGGAGTTTCGAGCCCGTGACGATGTTGTCCGCGGACGCGGCGAACATGTCGTAGAAGCTCGTCTCCCTGGGGGTCAGACGAAAGCGCACGTGGGGTCCTCGGGGTGCTTCGGTTGGGGTCAGGGTGATGGTAAGCGCATCATCCGGCCACGGCTAAGGGGCCGTCCCCCAGTGTCGCCCATGACCTGCCCTGCTTGGCACGGGGGCATGCCAAGGCTGCCGGTACCCGGCAGAATTCGTTACGATATACCCGCCAGGGGTATGTCTCCTCGGTGTGTGCCGAGGTGTACGGGAGCGAGGACGCGATGACGACCACCGAGGCCGGCGCGGCGGCGCCCTCCGAGAACGTGAGCGGAATCACCGGGCACGAGCCCGTCACGCACGGTTACCACAAGCAGAAGGACGAGCACCTCAAGCGGCTCCGCCGGATCGAGGGTCAGATCCGCGGGCTCCAGCGGATGGTCGACGAAGACGTCTACTGCATCGACATACTCACCCAGGTGTCCGCCTCCACCAAGGCACTGCAGTCCTTCGCCCTGCAACTGCTGGAGGAGCACCTGCGGCACTGCGTCGCCGACGCGGCCCTCAAGGGCGGATCGGAGATCGACGCGAAGGTGGAGGAGGCCACGAAGGCGATCGGACGGCTGCTGCGCACCTGAGGCTCACCGGCCGTGAGGCCGCCGGGCGCCCGGCGCTCCGCGGCCCGCGCAGGCCTCGCGCTCCTCGGCCACCCGCAGCACCTCGTCGATGCTCTCCAGACTGAGCCGCTCCTCGGCTGCCGAGGCCGCGATGATCAGCTCCCCGCACAGCTCTATCTCGGCGAGGGCCACGTGGTCCTGGACCGCCGTACCGCCGAGCGGAGCCACGTGCGTCACCTCTTCTCTGCCGTCTGCCGCTGCCGGCTCCCAGGGTAGGGAGCGGCCCGTGTGCGGCGCATGGCACCAAAGGGCTAGTTCGCCGGTCATTTTCCCGGACCATTCGGGTCCCGGCCCGGCTCACGACTCGGCGATCCGCCCGGTGTAGATGTCCTGCGGCCGCGGCAGCGTCACGGTCACCGGGGTGCCGAAGGCGTACAGCAGCGTCGTGGAGAAGACGGCGACGGTGCTTCCGAGCTGCCCGTTGACGAAGGCGAAGCGCTGCCGGAGCTTGCGGATGCGGCCCTGGTCGTCGAGGTAGGCGTCGAACGGGACCGAGGCCGTGGCGAACCCTTTCGCCGCCGCGTTCAGCGCCGCCTCGTCGGCCGCCGTGGCGCTCTTCGCCGCCAGCGCGAGATCGGCCGTGCCCCGGTAGTGCCGCACGGGGACCCCGGCGACCTCCGTCCGGTCCACGTACGTCGCCGTGCGGGTGCCGCGCAGCAGCTCGGCGGCGGCGAACGGGTCGGTGGCCCCGCCGGTGACCAGGTTGCCGTCGACGAGCGTGGCCGTGTCCACCCGCACCCACTTGCCGGCCGGCACGCCCGCTCCCCGGTTCTTCATGTACAGCGCGCCCGGAGCGAGGAGCTCGGTGAGCGGCACGTGCTCGGCGGCCCCGGCCGGGTTCTGCGGCAGCACCAGCGTCAGCTGCCCGCGCTGCCCGCGGAAGTCGTAAGCGCCCTCGCCGCGGATCGTCACCCGGGTCCCGCCGGTGGCCATCTCCATCGACGTACGGGTCTGCGCGCTGCCCGCTTCGAGCAGCACGTCCGGCGCCTGGCGCAGGGCCTGCACCGGATCGGTGGCGGCGCGCGCGTCCTCGGCGTCCGCGCCGCCGGAGCATCCGGTGGCGCACGCCCCGGCCAGGACGGCCGCCGCGAGCACCGCGCCGCCCGTCCCGGTCCGCGCGCCGCCCGGTCTCACCCGAGCACGAGCAGGAGGGACACCCAGCCGCCGCCGCACCGCCATCGCCCTGCCTACCCCCAGCTGCCACGTCCGTCACGGGTCCCTGTCGTCCCGTCAACGACGAGTGGGTGGCCCCCGTCACGCACGCACCCGATCGACGGGCGGCCGTAACGTCCCGTTCACCTGGCGTGGCTACCTTTGTCGTCGTGGTGCAGCATGAGGGCCTGAGCCCCACCCAGGAGGACCGCAGGAACCGGGACGCCGTGGGACACCGCGCGGCGACAGTCGAACAGGGCCGCTTCTGCCTGGCCCGCTGCACCTGCGGCTGGCGCGGGCCGGCCCGCCGGGCCCGCAGCCTCGCCCGCGCGGACGCGCTGGGACACGAGGGCGGCGCCTGACCGGCACCGGCACGCTCAGCCGAGGCGCAGCGCCGCCGTCAGTTCATCGAGCAGCTCGCGGTCGCGGAACTGGGTCAGCCGCTTCCGGGCCTCCTCCGGCGGCAGCCACAGGATGCGGTCCACCTCCTTGTTGGGGGTGAAGCCGCCCGCCGCGGCCTCGGCGGCCCAGTAGCGGACCTGCTTGGGCCGGCCGCGCACCATGTAGGTCACGGTGGACAGCTCGGCGCCGGGAACGGCGGTGTAGCCCGTCTCCTCCGCCACCTCGCGCACGGCGCCCGCGAGCGGTTCCTCACCGCGCTTGAGCTTGCCCTTGGGGTGGGACCAGTCGTCGTACTTCGGCCGGTGGACCAGGCACAGCCGCAGCGTGCCGTCCGGCGTCGAGCGGCGCCACAGCACGCAGCCGGCCGCCAGGACGGGCGTGCGGTTCGGGTCGAGGTCGGTCACCGGTGCGTCCCGTCCTGTCAGCCGGCGGTCAGCCGGCGCCCACGGCCTGCTTCTGCCAGGCCTGCTGGAAGGCGAACCTGGCCGCCTCCACCTCGTGGCGCTGGTCCGCGTGCAGCACGCCGAGCGCGTACGCCGTCGCCGGGGCGATGCGCGGGGTGCGGGCCGCGGCGGCCGCCGCGGCCGCCGCCTCCGAGGCGTCGCGGTGCCGGTCGAGGGCCTGCCCGGCCGCCGGCAGCCGTACGTGCGCGGACGATTCCCCGAGCCGGCCCCCGGCCCCGTCGAGCACCTCGCGCGCGTACCGGTGCAGGCGCAGCAGCAGGCGGACCTGGTGCCAGGGGGCGTCCTGCGGGTGCGGCGCCGGGTCCGGGGAGAGGCCGTGGACCAGGGCCTCCGCGTTGTACGGGCTGCCCGCGGTGACGAGCGGGAGGGCGGCGACGGCGTCCGTCAGGCGCTCCCGGGCGGCGGCGGCCAGGGAGGTCAGGTCCATGGCGGCGGCGCCGGGGGCGAGGGGGACGTCGCTGGCGAGGACGGCCACCTTGTCCGCGACGGCGTGGAACCGCGCGGAGCCCAGCGCCTGGAGGGCGGTCGAGTGCGCCCGGGTCCGGGCCAGGGTGAGCTGACGTTCCAGCAGGGCGCCCGCCTTCGCCGCGCCCACGGTGAGGTTGCCGCGGTCGGCTCCGCGGCCGCCCGCGGTCTCCTCGGTGGGCTGGGCCGGGAGGACCGCGGTGCCGGAGAGCCGGTGCAGGGCGAGCAACAGCCGCTCCAGGCAGGCCTGGCAGGCGTGTTCACGGGCCAGGATGCCGGACAGCCAGGCCAGTTCCGGGCACAGCTCCGCCGACCAGCTCTCGTCGAGCAGGGGGCGGAAGGTGTGCGCGGTGCCGCTGATGCGGCGGGCCGAGCGGCGCAGGGCGCGCGCGGCGTTGACGGACTCCTCCGTGCCGTGCCCCGCGCCGCCGGTCTCGCGGTGCAGGCGCAGCGCACGGAGGAACTCCGTGGCCTGTGCCCGCAGATAGCGCGCGAGGGCGTCGGCGGTGGGGGCACCGCCCGGCTCCGGCGCGGCCGGCGGCTCGGGGGTGCTCACGGCCGTGGAGTCCGTCGGGTCAAGGTGTTGCTGTGCCACGCCGGCGCCTCCGGGCGTCTATGAGCATCTCCTGGATGTTGCGCAGGGGCTGGCCGTCCGAGTCGGTCGCGTACCGGGTCCACTCGCCGTCCGGGCCGAGGTGCCAGGAGGAGGTGGTGTCGGACATGCCGGTCTCCAGCAGCCGGTTGAGGGCTGCCCGATGGGCCGGGTCGGTGACCCGGACCAGGGCCTCGATACGGCGGTCGAGGTTGCGGTGCATCATGTCGGCGCTGCCGATCCACACCTCGGACTCGCCGCCGTTGCCGAAGACGAAGACCCGGGAGTGTTCGAGGAAGCGGCCGAGGACCGAGCGGACGCGGATGTTCTCCGACAGGCCGGGCACGCCGGGGCGCAGGGCGCAGATGCCGCGCACCCACACGTCGACCGGGACGCCGGCCTGGGAGGCGCGGTAGAGCGCGTCGACGACCGCCTCGTCGACCATCGAGTTGACCTTGATGCGGATGACTGCGGGGCGTCCGGCGCGGTGGTGCTGGATCTCCTTGTCGATGCGGGAGATCAGCCCGTCGCGCAGGGACTTGGGGGCGACGAGGAGCCGGCGGTAGGTCTCGCGGCGGGAGTAGCCGGAGAGGCGGTTGAAGAGGTCGGAGAGGTCCGCGCCGACCTGCGGGTCGGCGGTGAGCAGGCCGAGGTCCTCGTAGAGGCGGGCGGTCTTCGGGTGGTAGTTGCCGGTGCCGACGTGGCTGTAGCGCCGCAGGGTGTCGTCGCCCTCCTGGCGCACCACCAGGGACAGCTTGCAGTGGGTCTTCAGGCCGACCAGTCCGTAGACGACGTGGCAGCCGGCCTCCTCCAGCTTGCGCGCCCACTTGATGTTGGCCTGCTCGTCGAAGCGGGCCTTGATCTCGACCAGGACGAGGACCTGCTTGCCGGACTCGGCGGCGTCGATGAGCGCGTCGACTATGGGGGAGTCGCCGGAGGTCCGGTACAGGGTCTGCTTGATCGCGAGGACGTCCGGGTCGGCGGCGGCCTGCTCCAGGAAGGCCTGGACCGAGGTCGAGAAGGAGTCGTAGGGGTGGTGCAGGAGCACGTCCCGGCTGCGCAGGGTCGCGAAGATGTCGGGGGCCGAGGCGGACTCCACCTCCGCCAGTTCCCGGTTGATGCCGGCCACGAACTTGGGATACTTCAGCTCGGGCCGGTCGAGGCCGTGGATGCGGAAGAGGCCGGTGAGGTCCAGGGGGCCGGGCAGCGGGTAGACCTCGGCCTCGCTGATCTTCAGCTCGCGCACCAGCAGGTCGAGCACCTCGCGGTCGATGGACTCCTCGACCTCCAGGCGCACCGGCGGCCCGAAGCGGCGCCGCATGAGCTCCTTCTCCAGGGCCTGGAGCAGGTTCTCGGCGTCGTCCTCCTCGACCTCGAGGTCCTCGTTGCGGGTGAGCCGGAAGGCGTGGTGCTCCAGGATCTCCATGCCCGGGAACAGCTCCTCGAGGTGGGCCGCGATGACGTCCTCCAGGGGGACGTAGCGGCCCGGGGAGCTCTCCAGGAAGCGGGACAGCAGTGGCGGCACCTTGACGCGGGCGAAGTGGCGGTGGCCGGTGACCGGGTTGCGTACGACCACGGCCAGGTTCAGGGAGAGGCCGGAGATGTACGGGAAGGGGTGCGCGGGGTCGACGGCCAGGGGGGTCAGCACGGGGAAGATGCGGTGCCTGAAGAGCGTGAACAGGCGGGCCTGTTCCTTCTCCGTGAGCTCGCTCCAGCGGACCAGGTGGATGCCCTCCTCCGCGAGTGCGGGGGCGACGTCCTCGTGGTAGCAGGCGGCGTGCCGGGCCATGAGCTCGCGCGAGCGGGCCCAGATCATCTCCAGTACCTCGCGCGGCTGCAGCCCGGAGGCGGACTGGGTGGCCACGCCGGTGGCGATGCGGCGCTTCAGTCCCGCGACCCGGACCATGAAGAACTCGTCCAGGTTGCTGGCGAAGATCGCGAGGAAGTTCGCGCGTTCCAGCAGGGGGGTGGCGGGGTCCTCGGCGAGTTCGAGGACGCGCTCGTTGAAGGCGAGCCAGCTGCGCTCCCGGTCCAGGAAACGGCCCTGCGGCAGCTGCTCCCCCTCGGCCGGTGCCTCCACGTAACCGTCGAGGTCGGCGTCGATGTCCGGTTCCAGGTCGGAGACCGTGGCCGCCACGGTGTGCGGGCGGTGCGCGGCGATGGAGCCCACGGAGGGCTGCGGGTGCTGTGCGGTGGCGGGGCCCGCGGGGGCTCCCACGTGGTCGGCGGGAGCCGGCGGGGTCTGCGCTGCCTGGGTGTCTGGCTGCCTCATGAACCTATTCTTCCGCGCCTGCGGCGGGACAGGCGCGTCGAACGGCACGCGCGGGAGCGCGGCGGCGGTCGCCTCCCGGGGCGGCTCGGGCTCTGGCGCGGCGGGCTTCACCGCCCGAGCGTCGCAAGGCCGTCTGAACCGCCGGTTACGGCCACATGACATGAGGGACACCGGCAGGCGGCCCCGAGGATCACGTTTCCGTGCGGTACATGAGGTCGGTTTCGTATGTGGTGAAGCCCAGGCGCTCGTAGACCGAGACCGCCGCCTTGTTGTCGGCGTCGACGTACAGCATCGCCGTCGGCAGGCCCTGCGAGGCCAGGTGGCGCAGGCCGATCAGGGTGAGGGCCTTGCCGAGGCCGCCGCCCTGGGCGCCGGGGCGTACGCCGAGGACGTACACCTCGCCGAGGCGCTCCTCCCGGTGCACCTTGGTCCAGTGGAAGCCGACCAGCCGGCCGTCGCGCTCGGCGAGGAAGAATCCCTGCGGGTCGAACCACGGCTGCGCCATGCGGTCGTCGAGGTCGCGCTGGGTGAGTGAGCCCTGCTCGGGGTGGTGGGCGAAGGCCTCCGCGTTCACGGCGAGCCATGCGGCGTCGTCGCGGCCGGGCACGAAGGCCCGTACCGTCACGCCCTCGGGCAGGGCCGGCTCGGGCAGGTCGAGGTCCGTCAACGGCCGCCGCATCTGCCGCAGTTCGCGGAACAGCGTGAGCCCGAGGACCTGAGCCAGATGGCGGGCGGCGGACTGTCCCCCGTGCGCCCACACCCGCAGCCGCTTGCCGGACGTGGCCAGCAGGGCGGACCCGAGCGCCCGCCCGTGCCCGTGCCCGCGGTGCTCGGGGTGGACGACCAGCTCGGCGGCGGGCGCCTCCACCGGATCGGTGTCCTCCAGCTGCGCGTAGCCGACGAGTTCGCCGTCGACGGACAGCAGCAGATGGGACACCCCCGCGCGGGCGCCGCCCCGCAACTGGAGCCGGCCCTGTTCGGACACCGCCTGCCGCTCGTCGACGCGGGCGGCCGCCTCCAGCAGTCCGAGCACGGCTTCGGCCTGCTCCGGGCCGAGCTCGGCGAGGGTCTGCAGGGAACGGGCGGGCGGTGCGGTGTCGTCGCTGGTCATGGATATGAGGGTAAGGGGTTCCCCCGCGGGGCGACCGGGGCTTCACCGGGCCTCGGTGGCACCAGGTGTCTCCGGGGGCGGAACGGGCGCTCCCGGCAGCCGGACCGTCGCCACCGTGCCGCCGCCCTCGGCAGGGGTCAGCGTCACCTCGCCGCCCGCCCGCTCGACGGTGCGGGCGACGATGGACAGGCCGAGTCCCGAGCCGGGCAGGGCGCGGGCGCTCGGGGAGCGCCAGAAGCGGTCGAAGACATGGGGGAGTTCGTCGGCGGGGATGCCGGGCCCGTGGTCGCGCACGGTGAGGACGCCCTGGTGCAGGACGACGTCGATCGTGCCGTCCCTGGGGCTGAACTTGACCGCGTTGTCGAGGATGTTGACGATCGCCCGCTCCAGTGCCGACGGCTCCGCCCGTACGAACCAGGGGTCCAGCGCCGTCGTTATCGTCAGCTCGGGGCCGCGCAGCCGGGCGCGGTCCAGCGCCGCCTCCACGGTGTCCGGCAGGGCGATCACCTGGATGCGTTCGCCCCGCTGCCCGTCCGAGCGTGACAGCTCCTGCAAGTCGCCGATCAGCGAGGCCAGTTCCGTCATCTGCGCCTTGACCGAGGCGAGCAGTGCCTTGCGGTCGCCCTCGGGGAGCGGGCGGCCCGTCTCCTCGCTGCGGGTGAGGAGTTCGATGTTCGTCCGCAGCGAGGTGAGCGGGGTGCGCAGTTCGTGACCGGCGTCCGCGATCAGCTGCTGCTGGAGGTCGCGGGAGCTGGCCAGGGAGGAGGTCATGGAGTTGAAGGAGCGGGACAGCCGGGCGACCTCGTCCTCGCTGTCGTCCTCCACGGGGATGCGGATCGTCAGGTCCTCGGTGCGCGCGACGTGCTCCACCGCCTCGGTCAGCTTGTCCACGGGGCGCAGCCCGGCGCGGGCCACGGCGAGGCCGGCCGCTCCGGCGCCGACGACTCCCACGCCGGAGACGAACAGGAGCAGCAGCGCGAGGTCGTTGAGGGTGTTCTCGGTGTCCGTCAGGGACACCCCGAGCATGAAGGCGATGCCCGGGTACGCGTCGGCGTTGGGGCCGGGTCCCATCGGGACGCCGACGGTGATCACGCGGACGTTGTTGCCCTTGGTGTCGGTGGTGGTGTGGAGGGTGCGCTCGCGCAGGTCGGGGTCGCCGGCGACCTCCTTGTCCACGGAGGTGACCTTCATGACGCCCGGGGACCGGCTGTCCACGCAGAACTTGCCCTGGACCGTCACCAACTGCACGTAGAGGTAGGAGCGCTGCATGTCGCCCGGCGCGTGGTCCGTCGTCTGCGAGCAGTTGGCCGCCAGGGCCGAAGCCGTGCTGGCGGACACCCTGCCGTAGCTCAGGAGCCGGTTATCGACGTCGTCGTACAGGTTTCCCTGGACGATGAACCAGCAGGTGAGGGAGACCGCCGCGACCGCGAAGGCCACTGCCGCCGCCACCAGCAGTGCCAGCCGGGAGCGGATCGGCAGCGCACGGAAACGGCGCAGCGCCTTCCTCACTCCGCGCCGCCCTGCCGCAGGACGTACCCCACCCCGCGCACCGTGTGCACGAGGCGGGGTTCGCCGTCGGCCTCGGTCTTGCGGCGCAGGTACATGACGTAGACGTCGAGGGAGTTCGACGAGGGTTCGAAGTCGAAGCCCCAGACCGCCTTGAGGATCTGCTCGCGGGTGAGCACCTGGCGCGGGTGGGCCATGAACATCTCCAGCAGGGTGAACTCCGTGCGGGTCAGTTCCACCTGCCGTCCGCCGCGGGTGACCTCGCGGGTGGCGAGGTCCATGCGCAGGTCGCCGAAGGTGAGGGCCTCGTCCTCCTCGGCCGCGCCCGCCACGGCCGCCGCGTAGGTGCTGCGGCGCAGCAGGGCGCGGATGCGGGCGAACAGCTCGTCCAGCTCGAAGGGCTTGACGAGGTAGTCGTCCGCCCCGGCGTCCAGTCCTGTGACCCGGTCGCCGACCGTGTCGCGGGCGGTCAGCATCAGGATGGGGGTGGTGTCCCCGGCGCCCCGGATCCGGCGGGCGGCGGTCAGGCCGTCCATGCGGGGCATCTGGATGTCGAGGACGAGCAGATCGGGCTGGTACGAGGCCGCCTTGTCCAGCGCGTCCGCGCCGTCCACGGCGACCTCGGTCTCGTACCCCTCGAAGGCGAGGCTGCGCTGGAGTGCTTCGCGTACCGCCGGCTCGTCGTCGACGATCAGGATGCGCTGGGGATCACGGTCGCCATCGGCGGGACTCATCGGTCGCTGTTTCCTCGGGTCGCAGGGGCCGCGGGGACCGGTCGGCCCCGGGCTGGACGCTCTCAGCCTCGCATGTTTCGGTGCGGCGGAGTGCGGCGCGCGGGTCGCGCGCCGCGGCTCAGGCGGCGACCGCGGTGATCCGCCGCAGCGGGACCTTGTGCCGGTGCGGGCGGTCGGCGGAGGTGCGCAGGCCCATGAGCTGGGGGACGGCGACGGCCTCGGGTGCGCGGTGCGCCGGACCGTGCAGTTCCTTCGCGACGGCGCGGGCCAGGGTGACTCCGGCGGGGGCGGTGGTGTCGATGGTGTCCGTCTTCTCGTGCAGAACCTGCTGGATCATGGCGTACTCCTTGTCGAACGGTTCCGGACGGTGTCCGGATCGCCTGCCGGTGCCGCGCCTCAGTTCTGGGAGCCGGAGCGCAGGGTGGCCAGGTCGGCCTTGACGGTGTTGACCGGGATGGCGAAGCCGAGGCCGACGCTGCCGGCGTTGGACGAGTCCGACGCCTGGTTGGCCGAGTACATCGCCGAGTTGATGCCGACGACGTTGCCGCTCGCGTCGATCAGCGCGCCGCCGGAGTTGCCGGGGTTGAGGGACGCGTCGGTCTGTATCGCCCGGTAGGTGGTGGTGGAGGAGCCGGTGTCGCCGTTGAACTGGTGGCCGCCGAACTGGAAGGGCCAGCCGCCGTCGCCCTGTCCCTGGTTCTCGTCGGTGGGGACCGTCACGTCGCGGTGCAGGGCGGAGACGATGCCGCTGGTGACGGTGCCGGTGAGGCCCTCCGGGGAGCCGATCGCGACGACCTGGTCGCCGACCGTGAGTCCGTCGGAGTCGCCGAGGGCCGCCGGCTTGAGTCCGGAGGCGTTCCGCAGCTTGATCAGGGCGAGGTCCTTGGAGCTGTCGGTGCCCACGATCTGCGCCGTGTACGAGGTGCCGTCGCTGGTGCGCACCTTGATGGAGGAGGCGCCGGCTATGACGTGGTTGTTGGTGACGACCTCGCCGTTGCTGCTGACGACCACGCCGGAGCCGGTGGAGGTGCCGTTGTCGAGGGTGGCGTTGATCTCGACGACGCTCGGGGTGACCGCCCTGGCGATCGCGGAGATGCTGCCGCGCTGACTGGAGGGCACCACGTTGGTGGTGGTGCTGGAGGTGGCGACCGTGTGCGTGCCGGTCAGCTCCTGGAAGGCGAAGGCGGTACCGCCGCCCACGACGGCCGAGGCGATCGCCACCGCGGCGAGCAGGGCGAGCGGGCCCCTGGCGCGCTTGCGGGAGGTGGAGGCGTGCGCGGGTCCCGCCGGGAAGGCCGGGAAGGCGGCGGTGCCGCCGCCGTCCGCGCCGCCCTGGCCGCCGTCGGCGCCCGGTCCGGCCGTGAAGGGGCGGCCGGGGGCGTACGGCGGCGGGGGAGGCCACTCCGGATTCACCGGGGCGAAGGCCCCTCGCGGGTCCGCCGACTGCACGGAGTCGGCAGCCGGGGCCTGCCCGTCACCCTCGGGGTGTTCGTACTCGCCGCTGCGGCGGATGCTCTCGCTCATGACATTGAGAGTGTCCCGGGATCATGAGAGCTTCCTGAGTCCCCGCTGAGAAGCCCGACAGAACCTCGTATGCCCGATATAAGGGCGCTCCTCGGAGGGTCTCCCCGGAGGGTCCTCGAAGGGGCGGAGAGAGGCTAGGCGCAGCCGCAGGACGTGCGTACGACCAGCCGCGACGGGAACTGTTTGAGCCGCTCCCGGCGCGAGCCGGCGACCCGCAGCCCGTCGTCGAGGACCAGGTCCACGGCCGCCCGGGCCATCGCCGACCGGTCCGAGGCGACCGTGGTCAGCGGCGGGTCCGTCAGCGCCGCCTCCTTGATGTCGTCGAACCCGGCGACCGCGAGTTCGCCGGGGACGTCGATGCGCAGCTCGCGCGCGGCCCGCAGCAGGCCGATCGCCTGGTCGTCGGTGGAGCAGAAGACCGCCGGGGGCCGGTTCGGGCCCGAGAGGATCTCCAGGCTGATCCGGTAGGCGTCGTAGCGGTTGTACGGCGCCTCGAACAGGCGGCCCTCCGTCGAGAGGCCGGCCTCGGCCATGGCGCGCCGCCAGCCCTCGACGTGGTCGGACACGGGGTCGCCCACGGCGGGCGTCTCGGCGGTGCCGCCCACGCAGGCGACGTAGTCGTGGCCGTGCTCCAGCAGATGCCGCACGGCGAGGTGGGCGCCGCCCAGGTCGTCGGTGACCACGGCCACGTCGTCGATGGCCTCGGGCCGCTCGTGCAGCAGCACCACCCGGGCGTCCCAGGCCTCGATCTCGGCGGCGGCGAGGTCGTTCAGCGCGTGGCTGACCAGGATCAGGCCGGAGACGCGCATCCCGAGGAACGCCCGCAGATAGTGGACCTCGCGCTCGGCGACGTAGTCGGAGTTGCCGACGAGGACCATCTTCCCGCGCTCGGCGGCGGCCCACTCCACGGCGTGCGCCATCTCCCCGAAGAAGGGCTGGCGGGCGTCCGGGACGATCAGGCCTATGAGGTCGGTGCGCCGCGAGGCCATGGCCTGGGCGACCCGGTCGGGCCGGTACCCCAGCTCCTTGATCGCGGCGAGGACTCGCTCGCGGGTGGCCGGGGCGACCGGCCGGGGTCCGTTGTTGATCACATAGCTGACGACGGCAGTGGACGTCCCTGCCAGCCGCGCCACGTCATCCCGAGTCACCTTGGCCACGGCGCGGAGTCTACGCGGATGGACCCGCTCCCGGCAGGGCTTACGGGAGCGTGGGCGGGTATGCGACACGCCTTGTGGGAGCGCTCCTCACCCCTGCGCGCGGGCCTGCCTCGCCGTGGTGTCCTGATTCTCCGCGTTTGGCCGGGCGGCCCCGGCCTTCTTCTCGTTCGCGGCGTCCCCGGCGCGGTCGCCCTTCTCGGGAGTAACGAATCGGTAACCGACATTGCGGACCGTTCCGATCAGCGATTCGTGCTCGGGTCCGAACTTGGCCCGCAACCGCCGTACGTGGACGTCGACGGTCCGGGTGCCGCCGAAGTAGTCGTAGCCCCAGACCTCCTGGAGGAGCTGGGCGCGGGTGAAGACGCGGCCCGGGTGCTGCGCGAGGTACTTCAGCAGCTCGAACTCCTTGAAGGTGAGGTCCAGCACCCGGCCCTTGAGCTTGGCGCTGTAGGTCGCCTCGTCCACGGACAGGTCGCCGCTGCGGATCTCCATCGGGGAGTCGTCGTCGACGATCTGCCGGCGCCCCACGGCCAGCCGGATGCGCGCCTCCACCTCTGCGGGACCGGCGGTGTCCAGGAGCACGTCGTCGATGCCCCAGTCGGCGGTCACGGCCGCGAGGCCGCCCTCGGTCACCACGAGGATCAGCGGACAGCCGAGACCCGTGGAGCGCAGCAGCCGGCACAGCCCGCGCGCCTGCGGCAGATCGCGCCGCCCGTCGACCAGGACGACATCGGCACCCGGGGTGTCCACGAGCGCCGGCCCCTCCGCCGGAGCCACCCGCACGTTGTGCAGCAGCAGGCCGAGGGCGGGGAGCACCTCCGCCGACGGCTGGAGGGCGTTGGTCAGCAGCAGCAGTGAACTCATCGCGTGCCTCCCCCCGGTTCCCGGCCGTGGTCGAGCAGGGGGAACCCCCGTGCCTGGGCCGTCGTACGTGCGTGCACCGTTCGGTCGTCCATGGCTCTGGTTCCTCCTCGGATCCCTGCCCGCCGCGCGATCGACGGGCCCTGCACCCGCGGTCTCCCGCGCCGTGCGCCACGCCTGCCGAAAGCACAAAAGGACCCGGGGGCTGCGCTGCCCGAGTCCTCTTCGCAGCAGAATAGCCGATATGAGGTCGGGATCGGCAGGTCGTGTGGCGCGTTCGACGGACGTCCCGGAGGGCGGGACCCCGCCAGGTACGGACGTCGAAGGCGTGGTCAGGACGTTTCTGCGCACCGCGGACGGGGTCGCGCTCGACGCCCTGTACGAGCCGGGCGCGGCCGCGTACGACGGCCCCGGCCGCGGGCGCGCCGGCCTCGTGTTCGTGGTCGCACACGGTTTCACCGGGGACCTGGACCGGACGCACGTGCGCAGGGTGGCGCGAGCCCTGGCCCGGCACGGCGCCGTGGTCACCTTCTCCTTCCGCGGCCACGGGGCCTCGGGCGGGCGCTCCACCGTCGGCGACCGCGAGGTGCTGGACCTGGCGGCGGCGGTGGCCTGGGCGCGCGGGTTCGGGCACGCGCGCGTGGCGACCGTCGGCTTCTCCATGGGCGGCTCGGTGGTGCTGCGGCACGCGGCCCTGCACGGCGGCCCCGACGGCGCCGCACCGGACGAGGGGCGCCCGGACACCCGTACGGACGCCGTGGTCTCCGTCAGCGCGCCCGCGCGCTGGTACTACCGGGGCACGGCGCCCATGCGCCGGCTGCACTGGCTGGTCACGCGCCCCGCGGGCCGCCTGCTCGGCCGCTACGGGCTGCGCACCCGGATCCACCACCGCGACTGGGACCCCGTCCCGCTGCCGCCGTTCCGGGCGGCCGCGCGCATCGCGCCCACCCCGCTGCTGATCGTGCACGGCGACCGGGACGGCTACTTCCCCCTCGACCACCCCCGGATGCTGGCCGCGGCCGCCGGTGACCATGGGGAACTGTGGCTGGAGCACGGCATGGGCCACGCCGAGAACGCCGCCGCCGACGAGCTCCTGGACCGCATCGCGCGCTGGACCGTCGCACGGGCGGGCTAGCCTGACCCTGTTCATGGACGAGTGATCGAGGGACGGGATGGCAGAGGTCACGGTGCGCTACTGGGCGGCGGCGAAGGCCGCGGCCGGGGTCGCCGAGGAGCCGTACGAGGCGGAGACGCTCGCCGGGGTGCTGGACGCGGTGCGCGGGCGGCACCCGGGTGAGCTGGACCGCGTACTGCGGCGGTGCTCGTTCCTCATCGACGGCGACCCGGTGGGGAAGCGCGCGCACGAGACGGTACGGCTGACCGAGGGCGGCACGGTCGAGGTGCTCCCCCCGTTCGCAGGAGGGTGAGCGAATGACCGACCGGCCGTATGAGGGGTCCCCGGGGTCTCCGTACGACAACCCGTACAGCGGGTACGACCCGTACGCGGGACAGCAGCCCCACCAGGGCGCCGAGCCGCAGGCGTGGCCCGAGCATCCGCAGGCGTACGAGGACCCGCGGGTCGCCGAGCAGTACACGCAGCAGTGGCAGGGCGAGACCTGGGACACCCAGACGCACGCCAGGCCACCGGTGGCCCCGGCAGCGGCGGAGACGGCGTATCTGCCCCCGGTGGGGCACCAGGGACAGGTCGCGGCCCACGGGGTCCAGGGCGGCGGGGTCCAGGGCGGCGGGGTCCAGGGCGGCGGGGTCCAGGGCGCGCAGGCGCCCTCCTACGCGCCGCAGCCGCAGCCGCAGGCTCCGGCCGTGTCCGCCGCCGCACAGACGGCGTACCTGCCCCCGGTCGGGCAGCACGCCCCGCAGCCGCAGGCTCCTGCCCCGCGGCCCCAGGCTTCCGCCCCGGCCCCCGCGGATCCCGCCGGGAACGACGGACCCGGCTACGGGCCCGCAACCATCGCCGGCAACGCCCGGATCACCGACGCGCAGCGGGCCCGCGCCGAGGGACGCTCACCGATCATCGAGCCCGGGATGCAGCCGGCCGCGCTCACGGCGCTGCTGGGGCTGCTGCTCGCCGGTGCGGCGGAGCTCGGCGTCTACGGGCTGCTGCTGCCGCTGGTCGTGCTCCAGGGCGTGACGGCGGCGGGCTGGTTCCGGCTGAACGGCATGTGGCCGGCCCGGCAGGGCATCGCCCTCGGCTTCCTGGGCGCGCTCGCCGCGGACGTGGCGGTGCTCGCCGCGGGCCGCGAGCACGCGCCCGGCGCGATCCTGGGCACGCTCGGGGTGTGGGTGCTGCTCTCCCTCGTCCTCCAGCTGCGCTCCCACGCCGACCCGGACGAGCGGATGTACGGCCTGATGGCGACCGTCGCCGCGGCGGCGCTCGCGATCGTGGCCACCGGCTACCTGGCCGCCCCGCCGGACGCGGTCGCGGTCGGCGCGGTGGCGGTCGCGGTGGCCGTCCTGGCACGGGCGCTGCCGCTGCCCACGGCGGCCGCGGTGGTCGTCGCGCTGCTCGCGGCGGCGGGCGCGGGCATCGCGGTCGGCGGCATGACGGACCTGGGCGCCAAGGGCGCGCTGCTCGGCGCGGGCGCCGCGGTGTGCGCGCTGATCGGGCACCGCGCGGCGAGCTACGACTACCCCTCGCGCTTCGTGCACTTCACGGCAGGCGTCGCCCTGCCGCTGTCGGCCGCGGCACCGGTGGTGTGGGTGCTGGGACGGGCGCTGGGATGACCTCCCGGACCGGGTCCTCTGTCACAGCTGTTCGACAAATTCCGGGCCCGGTCCCCGGGGAGGCTTACGCTCGCGTGTGACGGCCGTCCGGTCGTGGAGGACCGCCGAGGGGGAACCGGTTGCGAGCGCTGAGAGTACTCCTGGTCGTCGTCGTGGTCCTGGGCGTGCTGTTCGTGGTGGTCGACCGGGTCGCGGTGCACTTCGCGGAGGGGCAGGCGGCCGACAGGCTCAGGACCACGGAGAACCTGGCGAGTACCCCGGACGTGTCCATCGAGGGCTTCCCGTTCCTCACCCAGGTGGCCGGCGGCGAGTTCAAGGATGTCCGGGTCGGCATCAAGGACTACGAGGCGGCCACGGGCAACGGCGGCCAGAGGATCCGTATCGCCGACATCGAGGCCGACATGCGGGGCGTGAGGTTCTCCGGCGACTACAGCTCGGCCACCGCGGCCACCGCCACCGGCACCGCGACCATCGCCTACGACGAGTTGCTGAAGGCCGCCAAGTCCAAGCCGACGCCGGTCCTTCCCGGCGTCACCGCCCACGTGGTCGGCCTGTCCGACGGCGGCGCCGGCAAGGTCAAGGTCGACGTGGAGGTCGATGCCGGGGCGCTGGGCATCAAGCAGACCTTCTCCGTGCTCAGCTCGGTCACCGTGCGGGGCAAGAAGGTCGAGGTGAGCGCCGACGACCTGCCCGTGGTGGGCGGCCTGCGGCTCCCCGAGAGCCGGGTCCGGGCGATCACCGACTTCCAGCAGGCGATCGAACGGCTGCCCGGCGAGGTCCGGCTGGACTCCGTACGGGCGGCGAAGGACGGCGTCGAGATCACGGTGAAGGGTTCGGACGTCAGGCTGGCCGGGTAGGCAGCACGCGGGGAACGGCGAGGTGTCCGAGTAGCGAGACACCTCCGTCCGCAAACGCGGATGCGCCGCGCGGCCGAGAAGGGAGCACGAGCGGCCGGAGGCCGGGGGGCGACGGCCGGGCACTCCACTGTTCTCACATCCCGGACGATCGCGTCTCAGCATCCGACACGCCGGTGACATGTCCGCCTTTCCCTCCCTACGATCGACACCATGCAGCGACAGGCGGATCTCACGAAGCGGCGGGCAGTGGACCTGTGCCGTGTTGCCGCCATGCTCTGTCGCACTTCCTGAGCGGGAGCCCTCTCCCGTATCCCCCGCCCCGCGACGACCCGGGGCACACCCGCGCGCCGTGTACGCCGGCATCGAACGCGTACCCGCGCGCCCCTTCGCACTCGCACGCCCCGCCGTACCTGCCCCGGAGGAGATTGAGCATGAGCCGCAGCGACGTCCTGGTCGACGCCGACTGGGTCCAGGAGCACCTGGACGACCCGAGCATCGCCATCGTCGAGGTGGACGAGGACACGTCCGCGTACGACAAGAACCACATCAAGAACGCCATCCGGATCGACTGGACCCAGGACCTCCAGGACCCGGTCCGCCGTGACTTCATCGACCAGGCCGGCTTCGAGAAGCTGCTGTCGGGGAAGGGCATCGCCAACGACCACACGGTGATCCTCTACGGCGGCAACAACAACTGGTTCGCCTCGTACGCCTACTGGTACTTCAAGCTGTACGGCCACGAGAACGTCAAGCTCCTCGACGGCGGCCGCAAGAAGTGGGAGCTGGACGCCCGCGAGCTGGTCGACGGCACCGATGTGCCGGAGCGCCCGACGACCGCGTACGAGGCCAAGCCGCAGGACGCCTCCATCCGCGCCTTCCGCGACGAGGTCGTGGCCGCGATCGGCAAGCTGAACATCGTCGACGTCCGGTCGCCCGACGAGTTCTCCGGCAAGCTGCTCGCCCCGGCCCACCTGCCGCAGGAGCAGTCGCAGCGCCCCGGCCACGTGCCGACCTCCCGGAACATCCCGTGGTCCAAGAACGCCAACGACGACGGCACCTTCAAGTCGGACGAGGAGCTCAAGGCCCTCTACGAGGACGAGCAGGTCGACCTGGCGAAGGACACCATCGCGCTGTGCCGCATCGGTGAGCGCTCGGCGCTGACCTGGTTCGTGCTGCACGAGCTGCTCGGTGTGCAGAACGTCAAGAACTACGACGGCTCCTGGACCGAGTACGGCTCCCTGGTCGGCGTGCCGATCGAGCTCGGCGCCGGCAAGTAAGCACGACGGCTCAGACCGTTTCGACCTCATCGAACCTCTGGAGAAGCACATGTGTGGAGCGAAGGCCGGCGGCCCGGACGCCTCGACGATCAAGCCCGGTGAGACCACGATCCAGGGTCAGGTGACCCGCGACGGCGAGCCGGTGACGGGCTACGTCCGTCTGCTGGACTCGACCGGCGAGTTCACCGCGGAGGTCCCCACCTCCGCCACGGGCCAGTTCCGGTTCTACGCGGCCGAGGGCACCTGGACCGTCCGCGCCCTCGTCCCCGGCGCCAGCGCCGACCGCACGGTCGTCGCCCAGCAGGGCGGCCTCGCGGAGGTCGCGATCGCCGTCTGAGCGGTCTGCCCGGACGGTCCGCGCGGGCGGTCCGGGCACGGTACGGCCGAAGGGCCGCGCCCCACGGGTTGGACACCCGGGGCGCGGCCCTTCCGGCGTTCCCGCCCCCGCACGGCAGGCCCGTACGGACCTACCCTGGAGGCATGTACGCACGACGTCGGCATGTGTACTTCGCCATGATGGGGGTCTGCGTCGGGCTGTTCGTCCTGGCGTGGGGCGTCGTGCGCATCTGGTCGGTCCCCGCCGCCGTCGGCATGTGCCTGGTCGCCATGGTGATCCCGCCGGTCGCCGCCATGGTCGCCAACCGGCGCGGACCCGAGGACCGCTGGTGGGACGACCCGTCCGGCGACCCCAAGTCCGACGAGTGGTGGGACGAACTGGACGGCAAGAAGCGGCACTAGCCGCCGGGGAGATCTCTCAGTAGACGAGCGCCTGCGCACCGTCGGCCAGGGCCTCCTGCACGAAGACCTGCGCGCCCGCGATCCGCACGCCCTCGATGACGTCCTTCTCCGTGATGTCCCGGCGGGCCGCGCACTGGGTGCACAGGGTGAGACGGCCGGCCGTGAGGATCGACTCGATCAGGTCGGGCAGCGGAGCGGCGTGCGGCAGCTCGAACTCGGCGGCCCGGCCCGGCAGCGCGAACCAGGAGGACTCCCCGGTCAGCCACAGGGAGACCTCCACCCCGCTGGCCGCGGCCACCGCCGCGACCGTGAATGCCTGAGAGCACCGCTCGGGAGCGTCCGCGCCCGCGGTCACCTTGATCACCAGCTTCTTCGCCATGCCCGAATCGTAAACAACTCCCTTGCAACCACGGACGTCATCCGTGAGTCTCCCGGGGAGCGCGCATATGGAAGGCGCGCTTCCCGTTCTGGGGGGAACGTCTTGGAAGTACCGGAAAGATCCGGACACCCGACCGCAGCACCCGAACCACAGGAGGCAACCGAGGCGCAAGAGACTCCGGAAGTGCCGGAGGCACCGCAGGGCGCACCCCGCGCCCGCCGACGCGGCCGTACCGGACTGCTCGTCGCCACCGCCGCCGTCCTCGGCGCCGTGGCCGGCACCTGCACCGGTTATCTGATCCAGGCCGACCGTGAACCCACCCGGCTGCCCTCCCTCTCGCAGCCCGCGCTCGCGCGGGCGAAGGGTCCGGCTCCGGAACCCCTTTCGGCCGCCCAGGACCGTCGTGTACGGACCGACGGCGACCTGCGCAAGCTGCTGCTCCCACGGCCGGGCGGGGCGCGGGACGTCCCGTTCGCGCCGGGCCACGACGGCTGGATGAGCCTCGCCGAGTACGCGGGCACCTACAAGAAGCCGGACATGGCCTTCCAGGACCAGATCGAGAGTGAGTTCCGCCGCGCCGCGGTCGCCTCGTGGCGGACCACCGACGCGCACTACGTCGAGATCCACCTCGTGCAGTACCACCAGGAGGAGGACGTGGCCGCCATCGGGCACATGGGCAACGAGGTGTACTGGGCCGGGCGCGACTCCGGCAACCGCGGCTGGCCCATACCCGGCACGGGTGACGGCATGGCGTTCGTGGGCAGCACGCCCGACCGGAAGCCGGGCTACCTTCCCCTGTACTCGGCCCAGGCACACGCCTGGCGCGGCGACATCGGGATGGACATCTACGTCTTCGACACCAAGCCCGTGTCCAAGAAGGAGATCATGAGTCTGGCCGAACGGCAGGTGGGGCGGCTGTGAGCGAGGACCCGAGCACGCAGGCCGGTACGTCCGGCGAGGCCGGACCCGCCGGAGCCGCGCCGCGGACCGTGCCGGTGCCGCCGCCGGAGCCGGCTGTCGCGTCCTCCCGGCGCCGCCGCGCGGGGCTGGTCGCCGGATGCGTCGTGCTGCTCGCCGCGCTCGCCGGCGGCATCGGTTTCACCGTGGTCACCGTCCGCGGCGCCGACCGTGACGCCGGCGAACCTGTCTGGCGCCTGCCCCGTGCGGTGGCGGACGGCAAGCAGCCCGAGGACACCGGCCTGAAGGCGATGCTGCTGCCCTACGGCACGAACGGATACGGGCGCGGCCCGGACCTCGGCGTGTACGGTGCCGACGCCGAACTGAGCGGCGCGCAGGCCGTCGCACTGCGCAAGGAGTCGCTGCGGAACCTGCCGCGTTCCCAGCGGCGGCTGCTGGAGAAACAGATCGACAAGCAGCACATCACGGGCATGGCCATGCGCAGCTACCTCAGCGTCGAGGACCCGGGTCGCGTCGTTACGGACACCGACGGCGCCTTCGCCGTCGAGATCGTGCTGTCCCGGATGGAGAACCGGGGGACCGTGCGCTCCATCGCGGTCGTCCAGCAGGAGTTCCTCGCCGCGATGAAGATCTTTCGGCCGGGACCCGGGATCGAGGGCCACCGGAACGCCCGCTGCTTCCTGCCGCCCGCGGACTTCGGCGGGAGGACGGACTTCGTGATCTGCTCCGCGTACGAGGGCGACGTCCTGGTCAGCGCCAGCGCCTACGGGGTCAAGCCGATGGACAGGAAGGGCGTGGCCCGGTTGCTCCGCGACCAGCTCGACCGCATCAAGGACCCGGGGAAGGCCGTATGACCGAGCAGCAGACACCCGTGACCGCCGCACCACCGGTGCCGGACGTGCCGCCGGCCGCCGTTGCCCTCCCGGAGCCCGGGCTCCGGCGAGACCGGCGGGGACTGCGGGCGGTACTCCGCTGGACCGCGGCCGTCGTCGCGTTCGCGGCGGCCGGGGCGGGGACGGCGTACGGCGTCACCGGCATGGACCGCACGGACGTACCGGGACTCGCCACCGCCTCGGACGGGCGCTGGGACTACCCGCGGATCGTCGGACCGCCGCTGCCGTCCGGCAGCCCCGCTCCGTTCGCCGCGTCCAACAAGGCCTGGGCGCACCACGCCGACCTGCGGGCCCTCGTGCTGCCCGCGCCCGCGGGGGCCCGCGAGGACAAGGCCCTGCGCGGTACGGACGGCTGGCTGGGGACGAAGGACTTCCTCGCGGAGTACGCGCGGCAGAGCGACCGGAGGAAGTTCGGGCAGCAGCTGACCGACCACGGTCTGCGGCACATCGCCGCCCGCGGCTGGACCATGCGGGACGGCACGCACACGCGGATCTACCTGCTCCAGTTCAACAGTGCCGCGCTCGTGGACCACCTGCTCGGAACCGATACGGGGATCAACGCGTACTACAGTCCGGCCTACCAGGTGCGCGGAGCCGCGGATTCCGTGCCCGACGAGGACTTCCCGGACCGGGCCCGCATCGACATCCTCTCGTACTCCGTCTATGCCGAGGCCAGGCCGTACGGCGCCGAGCAGGTGCGCCAGGCGTATCTGTCGGCGGGCGACACCCTGGCGGTGATCTTCCAGTCCGCCGGGAGCGCCGCCGCCGTTCCCTTCCATCAGACGGTGAGTCTGCAGGGCGAACTGCTCGCCTGACGCGGTGGGCGCACCTCACCAAGAGGGCCGGACCCCGGCCGACTAAGCTGGGGTCCGGCCCTGTGCACATACCGCACCTGCTCAACCGAGGAGCACCCCGTGGAGATCTTCTTCGAAACCCTGCTGGTCCTGGTCTGCGTCGGCGTTCTCGCCTTCGCCTACCTGACCGTGAAGAAGCTGTACCAGGGCCAGCGCTGACCCCGAAGAGGAATCGCCGCTCATGATCGAGATCCCGTCCGACCTCCACAAGGACCTCGTCCCCCTCGCCTTCCTGCTCGGTGACTGGGCCGGCGCAGGCGTGCACGACTTCCCGGGCGCCGAGAGGTGCAACTTCGGCCAGGAGGTCACCTTCACCCACGACGGCCGGGACTTCCTCGAGTACCACTCCCGCACCTGGGTGCTGGACAACGACGGCAACAAGGTGAAGCCGCTCGAGTCCGAGTCCGGCTTCTGGCGGATCGACGCCGACCGCAAGGTCGAGGTCACGATGACCCGCGACGACGGCGTCATCGAGATCTGGTACGGCGAGCTGGCCCACAGGAAGCCGCAGATCGAGCTGGCCACCGACGCGGTCGCCCGCACCGCCGCCTCCCGCCCCTACACCGGCGGCAAGCGGCTGTACGGCTACGTCAAGAGCGACCTGATGTGGGTCGGCGAGAAGCAGACCCCGGACGTCGAGCTGCGCCCCTACATGTCCGCCCACCTGAAGAAGGTCGTCACCCCCGAGGACGTCGAACGCTGGGCCAAGGCCCTCCCGGACGACCTCCCGGACGACGGGATCGCCTTCTTCAAGTGAGCCCGGCCGGCTCGCGGCCCCGGTCCCGGGGTCTCTCGTTCGGATCAGACCTGATCCAAACGGAAGACCCTAGACTTGGGGTGTGGTGAGCACCGACTGGAAGAGTGATCTGCGGCAGCGTGGCTACCGGCTGACCCCGCAGCGGCAACTCGTGCTCGAAGCCGTCGACACCCTGGAGCACGCGACGCCCGACGACATCCTCGGCGAGGTGAGGAAGACCGCGTCGGGGGTGAACATCTCCACCGTGTACCGGACCCTGGAGCTCCTGGAGGAGCTCGGGCTGGTCAGTCATGCCCATCTGGGGCACGGGGCGCCGACGTACCACCTGGCGGACCGGCACCACCACATCCACCTGGTCTGCCGGGACTGCGCGAACGTGATCGAGGCGGATCTGTCGGTGGCGGCCGAGTTCACCGCCAAGCTGCGGGAGCAGTTCGGCTTCGACACCGACATGAAGCACTTCGCGATCTTCGGACGGTGCGCGGACTGCGCGGGCAGGGCCGCGACGGCTTCGGGCGCCTCGGCCGGCAGGAGCGCAAGTACCGAGTCGTAGGCTTGTGTTCATGAAGAGCCCCCTGTTGTCCCTGCCCGGCGCCGTTCCGGCCGAGGGCGTGGACGAAGGCGTCGCCGCCCACTACGGCGACCTGTTCCGCGAGCAGCGCGCCCTCGCGGACGGCACCGGATTCGTCGACCTCTCGCACCGCGGTGTCGTCACCGTCTCCGGCGAGGACCGGCTGAGCTGGCTGCACCTGCTGCTCACCCAGCACGTCAGCGACCTGCCGGCCGGCCGTGCCACCGAGGCGCTGGTCCTGTCCGCGCACGGCCACATCGAGCACGCGCTCTACCTGGTCGACGACGGCGAGACGGTCTGGGCGCATGTCGAGCCCGGCACCCAGGAGGCGCTGATCGCCTATCTGGAGTCGATGAAGTTCTTCTACCGGGTCGAGGTCGCCGACCGCACCGCCGAATTCGCCGTCGTGCACCTGCCGGCCGGTTCGATCGCCGACGTGCCCGAAGGAGTCGTCGTCCGCGAGACCGCCTACGGCCGCGACCTCTTCCTGCCCCGCGCGGACCTGGAGTCCTACGCCGGTCAGGTGGGTCCGCCGGCCGGGATCCTCGCCCACGAGGCCCTGCGCGTCGAGCAGCACCGGCCCCGGCTCGGCTTCGAGACCGACCACCGCACCATCCCGCACGAGCTGGGCTGGATCGGCACGGCCGTGCACCTCCAGAAGGGCTGCTACCGCGGTCAGGAGACCGTGGCCCGGGTGCAGAACCTGGGCAAGCCGCCGCGCCGCCTGGTCTTCCTGCACCTCGACGGCAGCGAGGTCCACCTGCCGGTGGCCGGCACCGAGATCCGCCTCGCCGACGACGGCCCGGACGGCCGCAAGATCGGCTTCGTCACCACGTCCGTACGGCACTACGAGCTCGGCCCGGTCGCGCTCGCCCTGGTCAAGCGGAACGTCCCGGTGGACGCACGGCTGATGGCGGGCGAGACGGCGGCCGCGCAGGAAGTGGTCGTGGAGCCGTAGCCCCTCCGCGGCTCACGGGTCCCCGAGGCTCACATCCGCCGGTTCACACCTCCAGCAGGACGGTGAAGGGGCCGTCGTTCGTCAGCGCCACCCGCATGCGCGCGCCGAACCGGCCCGTCGCCACCGTCGCGCCCAGGGAGCGCAGCCGCGCGACCACCTCGTCCACCAGCGGCTCGGCGACCTCGCCCGGCGCGGCCGCGTTCCAGGTGGGGCGGCGGCCCTTGCGGGCGTCGCCGTACAGCGTGAACTGGCTGATGACCAGCAGCGGGGCGCCGGTGTCGCTGCACGACTTCTCGTCGTGCAGCATGCGGACCGACCAGAGCTTGCGGGCCAGTTGCGCCGCCTTCTCCTTGGTGTCCTCGTGGGTGACCCCGACGAGGACGCACAGCCCCTCGCCGTCGATGGCCCCCACCGTCTCGCCGTCCACGACGACGCTCGCGCCGTCCACCCTCTGCACCACTGCACGCATGCCGACCATGATGCCTCTCGGCCGTCCGGGTGCCGTGAGGGGGCCAGATCGTTGCTTCTTTCCGCTCCGTAACCCTCCATCCGGGGCTGATCGGGCGCACTCGGTCACATCCCGGCCACTCAGGGTGGCACGATGCTGTCGTACGCGCCGGTCGAGGGGACGGTTGAGGCGCCATGAGCACATCGAGTACCGAGCGGCACCCGGCGGCGGCCTCGCCGATTCTCGCGGAGGTCGCCGACGCCCACCGGCCGCCGGTGCAGCGCACCGACAGCCCCGGGCCGCCCGCCGTGGACCCCGGGCCCAGCTCTCCGAGCACGGGGTACGCACATCCCGATCTGACCGTGCTGAGCCTGCCGGAGCTGCGCGCACTGCGCCGGCAGGCTCAGCGGGACGAGGCCGACCTGAGCTACGTACGGCGGCTGCTCCAGGGGCGGATCGACATCCTGCGCGCGGAGCTGGCCCGGCGCGGACCGGAGTCCGTCCTGGGCGCCGGGCAGGTGCCCGCACCCGAGCAGGGGTCCGTCGTCGAGCGGCTCGCGGAGATCCTCAAGGACGAGCCCGCCCGGCAGCGTTCCTCCGCCCGGCACGTGACGCTCGGCACACCGCACGGGGAGGAGTACCGGCAGCTCGCCGCCGAGATGCTCGCCGAGGTCGAGCTGTCGGACCTCGGGGCGCGTACGGACCGGGAGCTGGGCGCGGCGATGGGGCGGCTGGTGCGGTACGAGCAGCAGGTGTCCGGGCGGCGGCAGCAGTTGCAGCGCACGGCCGACGGATGCGGCACGGAGATCGCCCGCAGGTACCGCGAAGGGGAGGCCCAGGTCGACGACCTGCTCGTCTGACGTGGCCCGTAAGGCGGGACGGCGGGGTGGGGGAAAACACCGCGACACCCCGTCCCCGGCGCCCCTACTGTCAGCCCATGACTGCCGCCAGCCCCGACATCGACGTACGGACCATCACCGAGGCCGAGATCCCCGACTGGGTCCGCGCCCTGAACACCGGCTTCCTGCGTCCCCCCGCCGCCTCCGACGCCGACATCGCCGACCGGCGCACGTACATCGAGCCGTCCCGCACCCTCGGCGCCTTCGACGCCGGCCGGTGCGTGGCGACGTTCCGGTCCTTCCCGCAGGAACTCACGGCCGTGGGCGGCGCGGCCGTTCCCGCCGACGCCATATCGAACGTGAGCGTCACCGCCACCCACCGCCGCCGCGGTTTGCTGACCCGGATGATGGCCGAGGACCTGGCGGCCGCGAAGGAGCGCGGTGACGTCGTGGCGACCCTGATCGCCGCCGAGTACCCGATCTACGGCCGTTACGGCTTCGGTCCGGCGACCTGGACGACCGAGTGGGAGATCGACGTTCCCCGGGCCGGCCTCGACCCCCGCCGGGCGGGTCCGGAGGACGGCGGCCGGGTCGATCTCGTGGACCCCGAGGACGTACGCAAGCTCGGCCCGGAGCTGCACGAGCGGCTGCGCCGCGCCCAGCCCGGCGCGATCGACCGCCCCGGCCGCTGGTGGCAGGTCACCACCGGCGCGCTGCGCCCGGGCGGCCGCCCCTGGACCGAGCCCTTCCACGCCGTCTACCGCGGGGCGGACGGCACGGTCGAGGGGCTGGCTGTGTACCAGTGCGACGAGACCTGGTCGGACGCCAAGCAGCCGCTGAACACGGCCACCGTGAAGGACCTCGTCGCGGTGACCCCCGCCGCCGAGCGCGCGCTGTGGCTCCACCTGTGCTCGAGCGACTGGATCATGAAGGTCAAGAGCGGCTGGCGGGCCCCCGACGACCTGCTGCCCCACTTCCTTCCCGACCCGCGCGCCGCCACCGTGACCACGCACGCGGACTGGCTGTGGGTGCGGCTCCTCGACGTCCGACGGGCCCTGGAGGCGCGGACGTACGAGGGCACGGGGACGCTGGTCCTCGACGTCCTGGATCCGGCCGGAATGGCCGGCGGGCGCTGGCGCCTCGAGGCGTCGCCCGCCGGAGTGAGCTGCACGCCGACGACCGGGAGCGCCGATCTGACGCTGGACGTGGCGCAGTTGGCGGCCCTGTGGCTCGGCGACGAGTCGGCGGTGCGGCTCGCCGCGCTGGGCCGGGTCCGGGAAGAACGAGCGGGCGCCGCCCGTGGGGCCGACGCCCTGCTGCGTACGTCCAGGCGGCCTTGGTGCCCGGACATGTTCTGAGCGCTCCTTCCTGCCGGTGCCGGGTGACGGGTATGACGCATCCGTAGCGTGGCTGTTCAGTTGTGGCGGTACGAGACGGTCTTCAGTTGTGGCTGTGCGGCATGTTCGGTTGTGGCTGTGCCTGCCGTACCCGCCGGCTGCGCACCGGCTGTTCGTGCCGGCTGCGCGCCGGCTGTTCAGTTGTGGCTGTGCCTGCGCGGTGCCGGATACCGGCTGCCGCTCCCCGTTGGCGCGCCGGCCGACCGGGCTCCCGGCTCCCCTCCGGAAGGGAGCGCGGTCGTACGTACCAACCGTCACCTGGTGGCCAACACTTCGAAGGTTCGGCCATGTCGCTCAAGTTGGCTACCAACTCCACTGCTGTTATCTCCGCTTGGAAGCGGCTCATAACCACCTTCCCGTGAACTGCCGGAAGATGGCGGGAAGTTGTACCGTTTTGCCGTGGACCCGGAACATGCCTCCGTCAATGGACGGAAGAGGTCACAGCGGCCACAGAGGTCACACCGCGAGGTGGCCGACGAACTGCGGCACCGGATCAGGACCGGAGTGCTGCGGCCGGGCCAGCGCATGCCCACCCAGGCGGAGCTGGCCGACGAGTTCGGCGTCGAGCGCGGGGCCGTGCGCCAGGCCCTGGGCATCCTCCAGGCGGAACACCTGCTCACCAATGTGTCCAAGGGGAGCCCGGCGACCGTCGCGGCCGGCCCGGTGGGGGCCCTGACCGGCCCCGCCGCCCCGCCGCTGCCCACCACGGCCGCGCTGGCGCCCCGTATCGAGGCCGCCTTCGGCGCCTCCCACGTCGCGATCGACGCCCTGTGCCTGACCGCGATCTCGCTCACCCTGGCCATCGGCGAGCCGTTGCGGCAGATCCACGCCGGGCGACTGAAACCGGCCAAGGTCGACGTCCGCGTGCTGCTGCCCAGCCGTGACATCGACCTCGCCTTCCCCGTGCCGGTGGACGCCTCCGACGCCGGCCGGCTGCGCCGCGGCTGGCTGGCCCAGCGCAACTCCCAGGGCCAGGTGCTCAAGCACAACCTGCTGGCCCTGCGCGCCACCCACGGCATCGACGTGCACGTGACCTTCCGAGCGCTGCCCTTCACTCCGCCGGTCAAGCTGTACCTGCTCAACGACGGGGAGGCGCTCTTCGCGTACTACACACTGCGGCGGCGTGAGCAGGAGATCGACCAGGAGCCCCTCGAGCTGTACGACGCCGAGGGCACCCGGTCGATCCTCTTCGCCTTCGAGCAGGGCGCGGGAGCGCGGGACACGGCCTTCGTCGAGCAGTCCCACGTGTGGTTCGACGCGCTGTGGGAGACGATCAGTTCGGAGCTGCTGCTCACGAGCTGACGACACCCATCCCGCCGTACTCGGTCGAGTTGGTGACCAACCACGTTCTAGTTGTCTCCACTTGGTCGCTATCAATGAACAAGCTCCAAACAACTCCCTTTAGATGGGGCAAAGTTGTAGCGTTTGGTTGTGACCCAGGAGAGCGTGGCCGTGAACGGCAGCAGAAGAAGCTCGCCGCAGGAGATCGCCGGCACCCTGCGGGAGCGGATCCGCACCGGTGAGCTCCGGCCGGGCGACCGCCTGCCCACACAGGCCGAACTCGCCGAGGAGTTCGGGGTGGAGCGCGGCGCCGTACGCCAGGCCCTGCGGGTGCTCCAGGCCGACGGCCTGCTCAGCAACGTCACCAAGGGCAGCCCGCCGCGCGTCGCCGCGCCCGTCGCCGCCCGCGCCGAGCCGCAGCCGACGATGGTCGGCCTCGCGCCCCGGCTCGTGGAGGCCTTCTCCGCCCGGCAGGTCAGGATCGACGCGGCCTGCCTCACGGCCGAGTCCCTGATGATCGCCGTCGGCGAGCCGCTGCGGCTCATCCACGAGGGCCGGCTGCGCCCCGAGTCGATCGACGTGCGCATTCTGCTGCCGTCCCGCAACATCGACCTGGCCTTCCCGATCTCGGTGGACCGGCCGGCCGAGGAGGACCCGGTCCACGGGCGCTGGCTCACCCAGCGCAACGCCCAGGGCCATGTCCTGAGCCACAACCTCAAGGCCCTGCGCGCGACCCACGGCATCGACGTCCGCGTGGCCTTCCGCGCGCTGCCCTTCACCCCGCCGGTCAAGCTCTACCTGCTCAACGGCGCGGAGGCGCTGATGGCGTACTACATGATCACCCGCCGCGAGGAGCGGGCGGACGACGGGACGCTGGACATGTACGACGTCCTCGGCACGGAGTCCCTGCTGTTCTCCTTCGAGCAGGCGACCGGGCAGCGCGACGCCGCGTTCGTGGCGGAATCGCAGAAGTGGTTCGACGCCCTCTGGGAAACCATCACGTCGGATCTGACACTCTCCTAGTGACTTCTGATGCGACGAAGACCGAAGCGGTGACAGCCGAGACCGAGGAATTGCGGAACCTGATCGCGGATGCCCACGTCGTGCTCTGGGACTTCGACGGGCCGATCTGCCGGCTGTTCGCGGGGCACTCGGCGGAGCGGGTGGCGGACGAACTGGTGCGGTGGCTGGAGGGCCAGGGCCAGCACGGCGTGCTGACCGGCCCCGAACGGCAGTCGCAGGACCCGCACGTCGTCCTGCGCGCCGTGGACCGCCGGCACCCCGGCAGCGACCTCGTCAAGGAGCTGGAGGCGCGGCTGACCGAGGAGGAGCTGCGAGCCGTCCCCTCCGCACAGCCCACCCCGTACGCCGACCCGCTGATCCGCACCTGGAAGGCCCTGGGCTCGCGCCTGGCCGTCACCACCAACAACTCGCCCCTCGTGGTGCGCGAGTACCTCGACGGCCGCGACCTCGGCGGCTGCTTCGCCCCGCACGTCTACGGACGCACCCGGGACCTCAAGCCCCTCAAGCCCGACCCGCACTGCCTGAACCGCGCCCTGAGCGCCACGGGCGCGGCTCCCGACCGGGCCCTGATGATCGGCGACACCCCGGCGGACCACGAGGCCTCCCTGCGGGCCGGCGTGCCCTTCCTCGGCTACGCCCGCAACGCCCGCAAGGAGAAGCTGCTCAGGGAGTCGGGCGCCACCGTCGTCGTGGACTCCCTGGAACCGGTGCTGCGGACCCTGCGGGACGGGCTCTGAGCGCCCCGCCGGATCAGGCGGGCGGCACGGCCGCCACACGGGTGTCCTGTAGCATGCGCGCACCGCATGAGCAATAGCTCCGCTTCGCACGTATGGCACGCAAGAGGTGGCGTGCGAGGTGACCTCGACGGTGCGACGCAGGCCGGAGACCTCAGGCAGGGGCACGCCACCCGTTGTGCCGATGCCGGGCGCGCTCCGATCGTGTCCGTTATGGCGCCTGGCGTACCTTTTTCCACACCATCACTTCTGAGTACTTGAGCAACTGGAGCGGCCGTGGGCGCACCTCCTGCCCGTCCCTTTCTCGGGGAACACGCCCTCCGCGACGTCAGGGCGTTCGTGCGGCTCGCCGCCAGGCTGGGCCGGGCGAGCGGCGGTCATCACCACCAGAACCACGTCATGCCGCTGACGGAGCGTATGGCGCGGCTGCTCGGCGGGGAGGCCGGCGCGTCGGTGACCGTGCGCGTCCGCCGGGCCCAGGTGCTGCCCGTGGTGATCAGGACCTGGGAGAACGAGGGCGACATCCTCGACACCGTCACAGGCGTGCTGCCCCACATTCCGAAGTGCCTGGTCCGGCAGGAGTCCTTCGCGATCCACAGCCATGTCGAGGGTGTTCCGCTCTCCAGCGTCTGCGGCAACGGGAAGCCGGTCGACACACTGCTGGTCAAGGCGCTGGCGGAACTGCTCGCCCGGACGACCCGGGTCCGCAGGGAGGTGGTGCCCCCGCTGCCGCCCGAGTGGCCGCGCAACGAGAAGGACAGCCAGGCGTTCCTGCAGACGCTGGCGCGGCTCGCGGACCGGCAGATCAGGCAGGCCAACTGGCAGGACTTCGGCGGGCTGTTCGCGGCCCTGGGCATCCCCGAGGACGCCCTGGTCCGACTGGCCGAGCGCGTGCCCGCGATGGCCAGGCGGCCGTACAGCCTGCTCCACGCCGACCTGCACCGGGACAACCTGATCATGTCGTACGACGGTGATCCGGCGCTCGTCTGCGTCGACTGGGAACTGGCGACCTACGGTGATCCGCTGCACGACCTCGCGACGCACCTGGTCCGCATGCGGTATCCGGATCACCAGTGGCACGAGGTGATCGACGCCTGGGCCGAGGCCATGAGCCGCGTCCGTCCCGCCTCGGTCAACGGCCTGGGCAAGGATCTGAGGCACTACGTCGCCTTCGAGCGGGCGCAGTCCGTCTACCCGGACGTGATGCGGGCGGCGAAGGCCCTGGAGGACGCGCCCGACCAGAGGAGCCTGGACGAGGCGACGGCGTCCGTGCGGCGGGCGCTGGAGGCCGCCGCCGAACCGCTCGGACTCAGGAACGTTCCGGACACCGCGCAGATCGAACGCATCCTCTTCCGCCGGAGGGCCTCCCGGTCGGCGGGGCGCACCGGCGGTGCGAGGCGGGCCGCGGAGACGGTGTCCTGGTCGTGGGACCCGCGCCTTCGGGAGCGGCCCGACTTCCCCGACTCCGCGATCCGCCACGCGCTGCTCGCCGAGGGCACTGCCCCGGCCCGGTGGGTGCTCAAGGGCACCGCCCACCTCAACTCGGTGGTCCGGGTGCCCGAGTCGGACGTTCCGGTGGTGGTACGCCGCAAGGTGGCGAACGTCTGCCGCCGCGAGCCGAGCTTCCTCAGCGAGCATGCCGTGCTGCGGGCCATCGAGCGGTCCGGCGTCCCGGTGGCGGCGCCGAAGGTCCTCGCCCTGGGCCGCAGCCACCGGGGGGAGCCCTGCGCCATCCACACGTACGCCGGCCCCGACGACCCCGACCGCCCGCCCAGCCATCCGGAGCACGGCCTGCGACCGCACGAGGCGGACGCGCTCGTCGACCAGTTGTGCGCGCTGACCGGCGTGGACTACCGGGAACTCGACCCGGTCGCGGGCAAGGAGGCCTTCTTCACCTGGCTGTGCGACCAACTGGTGATCCTGGTGGACAAGCTGCCCAAGGAGTCGCGGCAGCTGGCCCGGTTCCTCGGCCTGCCCGGCGCGTCCCGGCTCGGGCAGATCCTCTCCCGCTTCCGGGTCGGCTCCCGCCGTCCGTCACTCCTGCACGGCGACCTGAACCCGTGGAACCTCGTACGCCGCGAGGACGCGCTCGCCCTCACCGTCATCGACTGGGAGATGGCCCTGATCGGCGACCCGCTGTACGACCTGGTCCGGCACATGCACCTCACGCCGACGCGCCCGGAGATCCGCGAACGCATGTTCAGCCGCTGGGAGCGCCGCCTGCCCGCCGAGTACACGGCCGGCTGGCGGCAGGACTGGCGCGTGTACCACCGGCTGGAGACCGTCCGCTCCGCCTACGTGGACCTGGACCGCCTGGTGACCGGCGCCGGCCTGGACGCCCCCAACGTCCGCCGAGCCGTCGACTCCTACGCGATGACCCTCGCGGCGGCCACGGGCTTCCTCGGCCTGACGGTCCGCGCCACGGCGAACCCGCATCTGGCCCGGGCTCTGGCCTGAGGAGACCCCGACAGGGCAGGCAGCGGTCTCCCGCCAGGCGCTGCGGGTGGCAGGCGGCCTCATCCGATTCCGGGGAGTCCCAGTGGACCCCGTAGGTGCGATGCCGTCGGGCCCATTACTCGCGAGGGGCGGTGGTCAGCGGGAATCCTCCCCGGCCGCCGCCCCGCATGTCCTCCATGTCGAGCGGGTCCGCGTCGGCCCGGATGGCGTGGATATCGAACCCTCCCCGGCCCGCGGGGGCGTCCTCGGCGGCGCTGATCCGGTACTCCACGGTGCGGGTGCCATGGGCGGGCAGGTCCCGCGCACCGGAGGCGCCGGTCAACGGCTGGTAGTCGTTGACCACGACCAGCTCGACGGGGTGCCAGTCGCCATCGGGGGCCTCACGTCGTTCCACCGTCAGCCTGGGCGGCCGCTCGCCCGCGTAGTTCCACTCGACCTGCGCGGAGAGCGCGATGTCGCGGAGTGCCTTGCCGGTGGTGTTGCAGAGCTTGACGAGGACGGTCTGCGGTTCGCCGCCGGGGTGGACGGTGATGCCTTCGCGCGGGCCGGCGACCGTTGTGATCAGGTAGCCGTTGGTCCTGTCGCCGGCGGTGAGCTCTGGACAGGGCTTGCCCTGGAAGGCCGCGAAGCCGGGGTTTTCCTTGTCCCCGTCTGCCGAGGCCGACAGCCCCTCGCAGGCGGTGGTGAAGAAAATCACCGCTCCTGCGGCGGCGACGGCGGATCTGGCCCAGCGCCTGTCTGCGTGCATGGACGCCCCCTCTCGTGGATCCCTGGTTGATGATCATGATGCCTGAGGGCCGCTCGTGCTCCTCGACCAGTCGGTGGCAGAGCCGGGTGACCGTGTGCCGCTGCCTGGGGTGTGACCCAGATACGCGTCAAAGGGGCAATGAATTGATCTTGAAGCCCTGAGCGCCCGGTCCGTCACCCGTTCGGATCGGCGTCGTTGGTGGTGATGTTGACCTTCGTCTTGGGGCCTGGGGTGGGTTGTGACCTCGATCGAGCGGACCGCGTATCCGCGGTTCAAGCGGCTGATCCGCACATGAGCTGCATCTGTTCTTCTCGCCGACTCGCGATGAGCTGGAGTGGGCGGCCGGGGCGACGGACGGGGACGAGCATCTTCTGGCCCTGTTGCTGATGCTGAAGTCGTATCAGCGCATGGGGTGTTTCCCGGCGCTGGAGGATGTGCCGGAGCAGGTGGTGGAGTTCGTGCGGCGGCAGGTGGAGCTGCCGGAGGGCACGCTGCCGGTATACCGGGCGGAGCGGACCGCCAAGCACCACCGGGGCCTGGTGCGCAAGCGGGTCGGAGTGGCGTACGACCAGGCAGAGGCCCGGCGGATCGCCGAGCAGGCGATCCGCAAGGAGGCCGCGGCGAAGAACCGGCCGGCAGACCTGATCAACATCGCGCTGGAGAAGGTCGTGGAGGCCGGTCTGGAGCTGCCCGGCTTCTCCACGTTCGACAAGATGTGCCTCGAAGATCCGCACCGAGGTGAACGCCTCGAACTGCGCGGGCATCCACGACCGCATGAGCCCCCTTCAGCGCACCGAGCTGCTGCGGCTGCTGGAGGAGCGCGACGCGGACGGCACGACGCTGTTCAACCGGCTGAAGAAGCCCGCCAAGGGGCCGAGCTGGTCGCACTTCAAGAACCTGACCCGGCGCATGGAGTGGCTGGACGGCCTCGGCGACAGCGCGGTGTGGATGGACGGCGTTGCCGCACGGAAGATCACCGACTTCGCCGGGGAGGCGGATGCCGGGGACGCGCCGGCGCTTCGGGACTACACGCCCGTCAAGCGCCTCGCGCTGATCGCGTGCCTGGTCCACAAGGCCAGGATGCGCGTCCGTGACGACCTGGCGACGATGTTCTGCAAGCGCGTCGCCACGAAGATCAAGAAGGCCAGGATGGAGCTGGAGGAGATCCGGCTCGCCGAGCGGGAGATCACCGAGGCCCTCATCGGGAACTACCGCACCGTGCTCAAGGACATCGACACCGACGGCCCGGCCCAGCTGGCGCTCGTGAAGGCCGTGGAGATGACCGCCGAGACCAGGGCGGCCCTTGAGGGGCTGGACGAGGAGGCGTCGGCCGACGAGGTGGTCCGGCGCCTGGGCGGGAAAGTCTCCCCGGCCCTGCTCGCCTTCGCCAAGGCCCTGGTCGTGCAGGCCGGGGGCCTGGCCGCGGTGACGAAAACGGTGGAGGGCTTCGGCGGGTTCGCCCAGCAGTACGAGCAGATCGAGAAGGTCTCCGCCCACCACGGCAACCTCTGGGAGCCGCTGCTGTACGGGCAGATCGGCCGGGACCGGGCGGTGATGTTCGACCTGGCCGAGAAGCTTCAGTTCACCGCCACCTCGGAGGACGGCCGGGTGCTGGACGCGCTCGCGCACGCGAAGCGGCACCAGGGCGCCCGCGGCGAGTACATCACCGCCTTCGACGAGGAGGGCAAGGAGGTGGGCATCTCCTTCGCCACCCAGAACTGGCGCAAGGTGGTGGTCGACAAGACCCGCACCGGGCAGTACGTCCGCAAGCACTTCGAGGCGATGGTCTTCACCTACCTGGCCGAGGAACTGCGCTGCGGCGACGTCGCGGTTCTCGGCTCGGAGGAGTACGCCGACTGGTCCGAGCTGCTTCAGTGGGAGGCCGTCCAGGACAAGCTGGCCGACTACCTGGTGGAGGTCGGGCTGTGCGAGCCGGGCGAGACCGCCGAGTTCGACGCGCGGTTCTTCCGCCGGCAGTTGGAGGACAAGCTCCGCGACGCCGCCGCGGCGGTGGACGCCGGGTACCCGGACAACGAGGGTCTGGTCATCGACCCAGAGACGGGAATCCCGTCGCTGAAGCCGCACCGCGCGGAGGGGCTCACGCCCTCGGCGAAGCGGCTGGAGCAGGAGATCAAAGCTCGGATGCCGGAGCGCACGCTGATCGGGATTCTGTCGAGGACCGCCTACTGGGTGGAGTGGTGGCGCCGCTTCGGCCCGGCTTCCGGCAACGAGCCGAAGCTGGACGACCCGTTCGGCCGCTACATCATCACGACCTTCGTGAAAGGCACCAACATGGGCCCGTACGAGGCCGCCCACCACATCCCCGGAGTGAGCGGGCATGAGCTGTCGTACACGGCGAACCGGCACTTCTCGATCGTGCTGCTGAACGAGGCGATCGCCGACCTGGTCAATGCGCACGCCCGCCTGGACATCTCGCAGGCGTGGGGCGACGGCACCACGGTGGCGGCCGACGCTCAGCTCTTCGGGCGTCCTGGCACCATTCGCGGGCAGGGCCGCAGTGCGTATCCGCAGGCGAGGGTGGTGGCCCTGGCCGAGTGCGGCACCCATGCCGTGTGTGGCGTGCCCGTGCCGGCACGCCACACACCTGTGGTCGGCTTTTTCTAGCCGGCCAGTGCGGTGAGCACGGCGTTGGGTTCGCTGGTGAGTGCGGCCTTGACGGTTCGGCTCCAGTCGTCGACGAGTACTTCGATCTGATTGTTCTCGATCCCGTCGAGGCTGAAGCGTGCGACGTCGGCGGGGTCGATCTTGGGTCCCTCGTACCCGGCGCTGATATCGGTGTCGGCCGCTCCCAGATGCACGCCCTGGACCAGGACACCCGCGGGGGCGAGCTCGAGACGCAGGCTGTTGGTCAGGCTCCATTCGGCTGCTTTGGCCGCGGAGTAGGCACCGGAGCCGGGGTAGGAGAACCACGACAGCGCGGACAGGATGTTGGCCATCGCGCCCTGGTGCGCCCGTAGTGCGGGGGCGAACGCCCGGGCCATGGAGAGGGTCCCGAACACGTGTGTCTCGATCTCGCGCCTGACGGTGTCGACGTCGGCCTTGAGGAGGGGCTGGGAGGTGGAGATCCCGGCGTTGTTGATCAACACCGACACGTCTTCGGCCCGGTGTGCTGCCGCCTCGACCGCGTCGGTGTCGGTGATGTCCAGGCGCACGAGCTCGACGCGTGGGTCCTCACGCATCTCCTGGTCGGCGGCATCCGGGTTGCGGATGCCGGCGTAGACCTTGCGCACGTCACGAGCGAGGAGCTCGGCGACGAACCGGCGGCCGATACCGCGGTTCGCGCCCGTGACCAGGGCGGTCTGTCCTGCGAGCTCCATTTCAGGCCTCCTGGCCGGCGGCCTCGCGGGCGGCGAAGACCTCGGCCGCGGCGAAGAACCCGTTGAGAGCGGCGGGGAACCCGGCGTAGACGGCCATCTGGGTGACGGTCTCGATGATCTCTTCCTTGGTCCAGCCGACGTTCATCGCGCTGTCGACGTGGGTCTTGAGCTGGAGGTTCGCGGTGCCCATGGCGGTCAGCGCGGCCACGGTGATGAGCTCGCGCGTCTTGACGTCCAGGCCGGGGCGGGAGTGGATGTCGCCGAGCGTGAACTCGATGAGCAGGTCCGCGAACCCAGGGGCGATGCCCTCCAAAGCGTCGAAGGACCGCGCGCCGGCCGCGCCGTGGATCGACTCGTAGTAGGCGATGCCCTTCTTGTACCGCTCGCTCTTGCCGGTCAGGTCGATGCTGCCACTCATGATGTGTGCCTCCTCAGGCCGATTCGTTCTGCCCGGTCCCGTCTGCTCGTGCACCAGGGCACGAGAACGGGGCCGGGTGTGTGGTGGTCTTCGTTCTTGGAGCCGTCGCCTACGCTAGAACCTGACACTGATGTCAGAGACAAATCCGCCAAGGCGAATGTGACGGGAGACACGATGAGGATCGGGGAACTGGCGCATCGAGCCGGCGTCAGCGTGCGCTCGCTGCGTTACTACGAGCAGCAGGGGCTGCTGGACTCGGACCGCACCGCGGGCGGGCAGCGTACCTACGACGAGGGCGCGGTCGAGCGGGTTCAGCTCATCCAGCAGCTCTACGCCGCAGGCCTGCCCAGCCACACGATCGTCGATCTGCTGCCGTGTGTGTCTACGGGAATGGTCACCGGCAGCATGTACGACAAGATCCGGCACGAGCGCGACGCCATCCAGCAGCGCATCACCGAGCTGACCGCGGCACGCGACAAGCTCGACGGCGTCATCGAGCACGTCCTACGCGTCGGGATCTACGACGAACCGTCACCGCAAGCCGCCGGGTGACGAGCACGTCCTAGGCGGAGCCCGCGCAGCAGCGCAAGACCCTCGATCGAGCAGCGGGCTCGCACTGGCCCGTACGACGCTCAGAAGAGCACCGGGTCACCAATCCGTGTGTGGCGCGATGCCGTCCCGGTAGTCATCTCCACAACATAGTCCACAGCTCTGATCATCCGGTGCGACAACATGACTATGCGGAGGAGCGGAGCGTGACGGCCGTCACGCTCCGCGCTTGCGTAAATGAGTAGTTCTGAGAAACCGAAAACCCCGTCGAGCCGTGTCCGGTTTGCCCCTGATCTTCGCTCTCGCAACCTCTCGCAAAACGGCTTTCGCACAAAGACCCTCGCGATAGGTTTTGCGACATGCCAGAACCCCCCGAACCGGCCGCTGCAGTCGAACAGTACGACTGTCCGACCTGTGAGGTGCCCGCCGGAAGCACCTGCCGCACCCGCGGCGGCAAAGTCGCCCCGAAGTACCACATCCCCCGCTTCATGCTCGTCCCCCAGCTCCGCGCCGAGCTGGAGGTGAAGGCCCCCGCCGACCGCGGCCCCGGCCGCGCGTGGGAAATGGGCCCCGCCATCGACGCCGCAGCACACGAGACGGCTACCAAGCCCACCAGGGTGGGCTACGCGAGGTGCAGCACCGCCCAGCAAGAACTCCAGAGCCAGCTCGACGCGCTCGCCGAGGCCGGGTGCGACCCGGTCTTCTCCGAGAAGATCAGCACCCGTATCAAGGTACGACCGGAGTTCGTCAAGGCGATGGACTTCGTCCGCACCATCAAGAAGGCCGTCCCGCACCAACGGGTCATCCTCACCGTCCACGAGATGAAGCGCCTCGGCCGTGGCGCCGCCGAGCTGCTGGCCATCGCCGAGGACCTGCGCCACCACGACATCGAACTCGAACTCCTCACCGGCCCCCTCCAAGGCGTCTACGATCCGTCCGGGCACGGCGCCGCCCTGTTCGCCTTCTTCGCCGGCATGGCCGAGTCCGAGCGCGAATACATCCGGGAGAAGTCCCTCGAAGGCCAGGCGTCCGCCCGCGAACGCGGCCGGCACGGCGGGCGCCCCAAGGTCGTCGACGACGACATGGCCGCCTACGCCCGGTCCTTGCGGGCCAACGGGGTGCCCGTACCGCAGATCGCGCAGAAGCTCGTCATCACCTCGGGCAAGAACAAGGGCGAACACCCCTCGGTCGCCACCGTCTACCGCATCCTCGCCGAGGAAGCCGACAGCACCACGTGAGACCGGACGCCCGCCAGATCTTCAAGATCAGCTCGTTGCCCTTTGACGCGTATCTGGGTCACACCCCTGCCTGCTTCGTGAGGATGCTGCTCAGCCACACATTCGGTCACCGGTGGGGCTCACTCTTGCAAGCGGGGTGCTTGCAATTGTTAGCGGGGTGGGTGCAAGGTGGAGGCATGGCATCGCTCAACGTCGGCAATCTCGGTGAGTACCTGCGCGAGCAGCGGCGCAACGCGCAGTTGTCGTTGCGGCAGCTCGCCGATGCCGCCGGGGTGTCCAACCCGTACCTGAGCCAGATCGAGCGCGGGCTGCGCAAGCCGAGCGCGGAGGTGCTCCAGCAGGTCGCCAAGGCGCTGCGGATCTCCGCGGAGACGCTGTACGTGCGGGCCGGGATCCTCGACGCCGAGCGGGACCGGGACGACGTCGAGACACGCGCCGTCATCCTCTCCGACCCGTCGCTGAACGAGCGGCAGAAGCAGGTGCTGCTCCAGATCTACGAGTCCTTCCGCAAGGAGAACGGGTTCGGGACCGCCGAGACGGACGCCACCGGCGACACCGGTGGCCCCACCGGCCACGGCACCCGCGCGGCGGACGGCGGCGACGGCGCCGACCAGGGCTCCATACCTGTCCGGCCCGCCCCCGCCGGGCCAGGCCGTACCGGCACGTCCGGCGGCAGTGACGCCGATCCGCGGGAGGCGGCGGGCTGACATCAGTGATCCCAGCGATCCCACGGTCACGGCCCGTACGGGGCGGGCGTGCGGCCCGACCACCGCGGAAACCCACAACCCTCAGCCACAAGCGATCCGGGAGAACCAGCACCATGGCCATCACCGACGACCTGCGCAAGACCCTCAGTGACCCCACGCCGCTCTACTTCGCCGCGGGCACCGCGGACCTGGCCCTCCAGCAGGCCAAGAAGGTGCCCGCCCTGGTGGACCAGCTGCGCGCCGACGCCCCGGCCCGTATCGACGCGGTGCGCAACACCGACCCGAAGGCCGTCCAGGCGCGGGCCACCGCCCGGGCCAAGGAGGCCGGCATCCGTGTCAAGGAGACGCAGGAGACCCTCCAGACCAGGGTCACCGGCTTCCTGAACTACCTGGACAGCGACCTCAAGAAGCTCAGCACCAACCTCGACGCCGATCTCAAGAGGCTCGGCGAGAGCGCCCAGGACCTCGCCCTGCGCGGGGTCGGCGTCGCCGCCGAGTACGCGGTCAAGGCCCGCGAGACCTACGAGAAGGTCGCCGAGCACGGTGAGCAGGCCGTGCGGACCTGGCGCGGCCAGGCCGCCGACGGCATCGAGGACATCGCCGAGGAGGTCGAGGAACTCGCCGTCGCCGTCGAGCCCGAGCCGAAGGCGGAGCCGGTCGTGGTCAAGGAGGACGGACCCGTTGAGACCGGGGCCACGCCCATCACGGCCAAGAAGAACCACGGGAAGGGGAAGGGTCCGGCCATGCGCAAGACCCCGCCCACGGCGAAGAAGGCCACCCCGCCCACCCCGTAGGCGGCACGGGGCAGGCGGCGACACGCCGGATCGCTCACCCGTATGGGCGACAGGCGTCCGGGCCGGGCACCCTTGGGGTGTCCGGCCCGTTCTACGGGTACGGTGGCCGCGTAGGAATCGGGAGAGAACGGGGCGGTGGGCAACATGCTGATGCTGGGCTTCCAGGGGCTCCTGGGGATTCTGAAGATCGTCCTGATGGGCCTGGCCGCCTTCGGGCTGTTCGACGCCGCGTTCCGGCGCGAGGACGCCTTCCGCGCGGCCGACAAGCAGAACAAGGTGTTCTGGCTGATCATCCTGGGCATCGCGCTCGCCGTGAGCTACCTGTTCTCGATCTTCTCGTTCCTGCCGATCATCGGCGTCATCGCGAGCATCGTCTACATCGTCGACGTGCGGCCTGCGCTCAAGCAGGTCTCCGGCGGGAACGGATGGGGGCGCCGCCGCGGCAGCAGCAGCGACGGCCCGTACGGGCCCTACAACGGCGGCCGGTGAACCCCCGGGCCGACGACGGCCCCCGGCGCCGGCCGGCTACGGCTCCCGGTCCAGCAGGACCACGGCCACATCGTCGGTGAGCTCGCCGCCGTTGAGCCCGCGCACCTCGTTCACCGTCGCCCGCAGCAGCCCCTCCCCGCGCAGACCCTCGTCGAGCTGGCGGCGGACCACATCGACCATCCCGTCCTGACCCAGCCGCTCACCGCCCTCCCCGATCCGGCCCTCGATCAGACCGTCGGTGTAGAGCATCAGGCTCCACTCCGCGCCCAGCTGCACCTGCATCCGGGGCCAGCGGACGCCCGGCAGCAGACCGAGGGCGGGGCCGTTGTTCTCGTACGGCAGCAGCCGGGCGGGCCGGCCGGGAGTGATCACCAGCGGTGACGGGTGGCCGGCCAGGCACAGTCCCGCATGGCGCCCGTCGGGCGCTATGTCCACCGCGCACAGGGTCGCGAAGATCTCGTCGTCGGAGCGCTCGTGCTCAAGGACCTGCTGGAGCGTGCCCAGCAACTCGTCCCCGCACAGCCCTGCCAGGGTCAGCGCCCGCCAGGCGATACGCAGCTCCACACCCAGCGCCGCTTCGTCCGGGCCGTGCCCGGAGACGTCGCCGATCATGGCGTGCACGGTGCCGTCGGGCGTGCGGACGGCGTCGTAGAAGTCGCCGCCGAGCAGCGCGCGCGAGCGGCCGGGGCGGTAGCGGGCGGCGAAGCGCAGCGTGGACCCGTCCAGCAGGGGGGTCGGCAGCAGGCCGCGCTCCAGCCGGCGGTTCTCCTGCGCGCGCAGCCGTCCCTCGGCGAGCCTGCGCTCGGCCGAGTCGGAGCGCTTGCGCTCCACCGCGTACCGGATCGCACGGCTCAGCAGCCGCCCGTCCAGCTCGTCCCGGAAGAGGTAGTCCTGGGCGCCGACCCGCACCGCCTGGGCGGCGCGCTCGGCGTCACCGGAGGAGGTGAGCGCGAGGACGGCGTGCCGGGGCGCGAGTTCGAGTACGTGCCGGAGCACGGCGAGCTCGTCGTCGTCGCCCGCGGACCGGCCGGGCGCGGGCAGCGCGAGGTCCAGCAGAATGCAGTGGACGTCGTCGGTGAGCAGGCGCTCGGCCTCGGTGAGGTTGCGGGCCCTGCGCACGCGGATCGGCTTGCCGGACGCGTCGAGCAGTTCGGGCACCATCGGCGAGCCGACCGGGTCGTCCTCGATCAGCAGCAGCGTGAGCTGGGTGGTGTTGGCCGGCGTTGCGGCGCGGCTGTCCTTCTCGACCGTTGCTTCCTTACGCGGGGCCTGCGCTGCGGAGGTGCCGTCGCCGTGGGACGCGGTCTGTGCCTGGTCGCACTCCGCGGCCGGGACCGTCCTCTGCCGCGGTACGGGCACGGGCATTGTCCTGGGTTCCTTCCCTCCCCCCGAGGGCATGGCGGTTACCAAGGGACCTCGGGCCGCCGACGGGGACATTAGCGGTAGTCGGCGCCGCGGGGGAATGGTGTGAGGCGCGTCGCTACGGCTTTCGCCGCTGTCATATGCCGCGATCCCTACCGGAGTTGGACAGGGCGGCGCCGGGGCCGGAATGACGAAGGTCACGTCCCCTGTGGGTTTGGGGGGGCGGCCGGGGGTGCGATCGGTCACGTGGCCGGGGTCACCGGGGTCACCGGCGGAGCGGGGAAGGGGGGCGTCCGGCCCGCGGAGGCTCAGTGCGTGGCCCGCCTTGGGGGCTCGGTCGGTGTCGCGCCGCGGGGGTTCAGCCTGTGGTGGGCCGTACGACGCCCAGGATCGGCATCGTGCCCGCCCCGGCGAGCGTCACCGTGCGCCCCGGGCGCGGGGCGTGGACGATCGCGCCGTCGCCGACGTACATCCCGACATGGCTGGCGTCGTCGAAGTAGATGATCAGGTCGCCGGGCCGCATGTCCTTGATGTCCACGCGCTTGAGCTGCTGCCACTGCTGCTGGGAGGTGCGCGGGACCGGGTGGCCGGCCGCCGCCCAGGCCTGGGAGGTGAGCCCCGAGCAGTCGTACGTGCGGGGACCCACGGCGCCCCACTCGTACGGCTTGCCGATCTGGGCCGTGGCGAACTCGACCGCCTTCCTGCCCGACGCGGACGCCCTGCCCTTGAGTTCGTCGAGGATCCCGGTGCTCAGCCAGGCCGACTGCGCCTGGTCGGCGGCCTGCCGCTCCAGTTCGGCGAGGCGCTCGCGCTGCCGCTTCTCCAGCTTGGCCTCGAGCCGCTCGGCCTCCTTGATCCGCTGCTTGATCCGCTTCTTCGCGGCGGCCTTGGCCTTGCGGCCCGCCTCCAGCTCCCGCAAGTGGTCGGCGGCGTCGCCCGCGTACAGCTCCAAGTCCTGCTGGGCGCGGGTGGTTTCCTCGATCAGGCTCTTGGTCGCCCGCTGGCTCTGGAGCAACCGGCCGGCCCCGTCGAAGAAGTCCTGCGGGTCGTTGCCCAGCATCAGCTGGACCTCCGGCGGCAGGCCACCCGTGCGGTACTGGGCGCTGGCCGCGGCGCCTGCGCGCTCCTTCAGGCCGTCGAGTTTCCGCTGTTCGCCGGCGATCTTTTCGTTCAGGTCCGTGATCTCGGCGGACTGCTTCTTCGCCTTCTCGTCGGCCAGGTTGTAGGCGTCGGTGGCGACGGCCGCGTCGTGGTAGAGCTTGTCCAGCTCGGCGCGGACTGCTTCGAGGTCCTGGTCCGGCGGGAGCGTGACGGAGGGCGACGTCGAGGGCGGGAGCGAGGGCGCGGACGAGGAAGCGGGTGCGGCGGGCGGCGCCGGGTCCGGCAGTGCGCGCGCGAAGGCTGTGCCCGGTGCTCCCAGCAGCGTGACCGCGCAGACCACGGTCACGGCCGCCGCGAGCACGCTGTGCCTGCCCCGTCCCATACTCGCCCCCCAGCTGGTTAACCGTCAGTAACATGCAGACGCTCGGGTGATCGTGCCACGACTCGGCGCAAAGCGACAGAGGTGTGGCGATCTCCCGGCGATCTCCCCGTCTGTGTGACGAACGACCCGCAAAGATCGTTCCCCGCAGGTCACGGCGGTGCGCGGGCGGTCGTACGGCCGCCGCGCGGCTGGTCGCCGGTCAGTTCCGCGGCGCCAACGCCCGCCAGTCGACCGTCACTTCGCCCTGCCGCCACCGCGTCGGACCGTCCGTCACCGGCCAGTCGGCCGCCAGGTCGCGCACCGAGCGGATCCAGCGCTGCCGCGCGCCGTAGGAGGCGTACGGCGCCGCGCTCGCCCAGGCGCGGTCGAAATCGCGCAGGAAGGCGTGCACCGGCTCGCCCCTGACGTTGCGGTGGATGAGTGCCTTCGGGAGGCGTTCGGCCAGGTCGGAGGGGCGGTCCAGAGAGCCGAGCCGGGTGGCGAAGGTCACCGTGCGGGGGCCCTCGGCGCCGAGCGCGACCCATACGTGCCGACGGCCGATCTCGTCGCAGGTGCCCTCGACCAGCAGCCCTCCGCGCGAGTGCCCGTCCGCCGGGGCGAGCCGCGCGCGCAGCCGCTCCCAGACGGCGGCGACATCTGCCTCGTCGTACTGCCGCAGCACGTTCGCCGCGCGGATGAGGTGGGGGCGCCGCGGGACGGGAACCTCGAAGCCGCCGTGCCGGAAGACGAGTCCTTCGCGCTCGTACGGCTTGGCGGCCGCGACCCGGGCCGGCTCGATCTCGACGCCGACCACGCGCGCGCGTGGGGCGGCGGTGCGCAGCCGGGTCAGCAGCTCGACCGCCGTCCAGGGGGCGGCGCCGTAGCCGAGGTCGACCGCCACCGGATCGGCGGCGCGGCGCAGTTCGGCGCCGTGCACGGCCGCGATCCAGCGGTCCATGCGGCGGAGCCGGTTGGGGTTGGTCGTCCCGCGCGTCACCGTTCCCACGACGGGGGTCCCCCCGCTCGAGCGAAGCCGAGAGTGGGGGAGGGTCGCTGCGCGGGATGTCATGCATACGAGGGTATGGCGCCCCCCGGCCCCCACGGCACGGACGTACCACCTCCCGCCCGTGCGGGCCCGTGCCGCGACGGCGTTCCTTCAGGCCGCGCGCGTGTGCTTCGCGACGTGCTTCTGCGGTACCCGCAGTCCGTCGCGTGCCGGTCGCGCCCAGGCGGTACGCCCACCGAGGTCGAACGGTTGAGCGAGAGTCGGTAATGATTGGGTAAAGGAACCGGGTGTGGAAATGGAGTCGGGGCCTCTGGCGTTGGGTCTTGGAGGGCGCTCGGCGCTCTCCGTCCGGCATGCCCGCAACGAGGAGGAACGCCACGTGAGCCAGTACGTCAGCAGGCTCGGGCGTCGTTCCCCGACGGCACCCACGCGGCTGCGGCTGCACCGTCGGCCCCGGCGCGTCGCCATGCTCTCCGTGCACACCTCACCGCTCCACCAGCCCGGCACGGGCGACGCCGGCGGCATGAACGTCTACATCGTGGAGCTGGCCCAGCGGCTGGCCGCCCAGGGCGTCGAGGTCGAGGTCTTCACCAGGGCCACCGCGGGGGACCTGCCGCCCGCCGTCGAGCTCTCCCCGGGCGTCCTCGTCCGGCACGTCGACGCCGGCCCCTACGAGGGCCTGGCCAAGGAGGACCTGCCCGCCCAGCTCTGCGCCTTCACGCACGGCGTGATGCAGGCCTGGGCCGGCCACCGCCCCGGTCACTACGACCTCGTCCACTCCCACTACTGGCTCTCCGGCCACGTCGGCTGGCTCGCCGCCCAGCGCTGGGGCGTCCCCCTGGTGCACGCCATGCACACCATGGCCAAGGTCAAGAACGCCAGCCTGGCCGTGGGCGACACACCCGAGCCCGCCGCCCGCGTCATCGGCGAGACCCAGATCGTCACCGCCGCCGACCGGCTGATCGCCAACACCGAGGAGGAGGCGGGCGAACTCGTACGGCACTACAGCGCCGACCCCGCCAAGGTCGCCGTCGTGCATCCCGGCGTGAACCTCACCCGCTTCCGCCCCGGCGACGGCCGCGCCGCCGCCCGCGCCCGCCTCGGCCTGCCGCAGGACGCCCTGATCCCGCTGTTCGCCGGCCGTATACAGCCGCTCAAGGCTCCTGACGTGCTGCTGAGGGCTGTGGGCGTCCTCCTCGACCGGCGGCCCGAGCTGCGCTCCCGCATCGTCGTGCCCGTCGTCGGCGGCCCGAGCGGCAGCGGCCTCGCCAAGCCGGAGGGCCTGCAGAAGCTGGCCGCCCGGCTCGGCATCGCCGACGTCGTACGGTTCTGCCCGCCGGTCGGGCAGGACCGGCTGGCCGACTGGTTCCGGGCCGCGTCCGTCCTGGTCATGCCCTCCTACAGCGAGTCCTTCGGCCTGGTCGCGATAGAGGCGCAGGCGACCGGCACCCCGGTCCTCGCCGCCTCGGTCGGCGGGCTGCCGGTGGCCGTACGGGACGGCGAGACCGGATTCCTGGTCCAGGGCCACGATCCGGCCGACTACGCGCACGTGCTGGGCCGCTTCGCCGACACCCCGCACCTCGCCGACCGGATGGGCGCCGCCGCCGCCCGGCACGCGCGGTTCTTCGGCTGGGACGCGTCGGCGGCGGCCACGGCCGACGTGTACACGGCCGCGTTGCAGGCCCACCGGCGTCGCGTACGCTCGCCCCATGGGTAGCGCCACGGGTGCCACGGGTGAGGCGGAGCAGCAACGGGCGACGCGGGTCGTCGAGGACGTGCTCAAGGGCGCCGAACTGGACTGGGAGAGCCCGCGGTCCGGCACCTACGTCGTGAAGCTTCCCGGCACCCGCAAGCTGTCGACCACCCTGTCGATGATCGTCGGCCGGCACTCGCTGTCCCTGAACGCCTTCGTCATCCGCCACCCCGACGAGAACGAGTCCGCCGTCCATCGCTGGCTGCTGGAGCGCAACCTCAAGCTGTACGGCGTGAGTTACGCCGTCGACCAGCTCGGCGACGTCTACGTCACGGGCCGGTTGCCGCTGGCCGCGGTGACCGCCGACGAGGTCGACCGGCTGCTCGGGCAGGTCCTGGAGGCGGCCGACGGCAGCTTCAACACCCTGCTGGAGCTCGGCTTCGCCTCGGCGATCCGCCGCGAGTACGCCTGGCGCGTCTCGCGCGGCGAATCGACCCGCAACCTGGAGGCGTTCGCGCACCTGACCCGGCGTCCGGCCGACTGACGACCGTCCGGCCTCACATCCCGGGCCTGCCGCGCGAGGTCTCGCGGCCGTACCGCCCCGGAGTCACCCCCACGAGTCTCCTGAAGTGCCGGGTGAGATGGGCCTGGTCGTAGAAGCCGGTCTCGGCGGCCACCTCGGCCGGCTTCCGCCCCGCCAGCAGCAGCCGGCGGGCGCGGTCCACCCGGCGGGACATCAGGTACTGGTGCGGAGCGATGCCGTACGCGCCGCTGAACGCCCTCACCAAATGGGCGGGATGGGCCTGCACCAGGGCTGACGCCTCGTCGAGGGTGACACCCTGCGGCAGCCGTTCGTCGAGCAGTTCGCGCACCCGGCGGGCGAGAGCGGGGTCGCGGCGCGGGGACCCGACGGCGAGCCGCGGCCGCAGATGCGCGCGCAGCCGTTCGCCGACGAGCGTCAGCCGGCTTTCCGCCTCCAGCTCGTCACCGGGCAGCGTGAGCGCGGTGTGTACCTGTCCGACCCGCCGCCGCAGCACCGGATCACGCAGGTCAGGACCGTCCACGGCCGCCCCGATGAGCTCGGCGCCCAGGTGGGAGGTGTCCAGGTACAGCACCCGCTTGCGGAAGCCGCGCGGGCCGACGGGAGAGCCGTTGTGCGGGACGTGCGGCGGCAGCAGGGACACCGTGTCGTGCGGGGTGCCGTGCTCGTGCCGGTCCAGGTCGTACCGAACGGCGCCGTCGTCCACGATCAGCAGCGTCCACGCCTCGTGCACGTGCATCGGGTAGGCGTACTCGGTGAAGTGCGCGTGGAACACCTCCACGACGCCCGGGACACGCGGGCGCCAGGCGGAGACGTTCCGCTGCGGGGCCATGCAAAGAACGTACAAGACGGCGCGGTACGGGGTTCGGGAGTCTCCCTCCATGAACGACGAGCAGCCCATCCGCTTCGACACCAAGATCGCCGTCCTGCTGCGGGAGGACCTGGAGCCCTGGCAGCGCCTGAACGTCACCGCGTTCCTGGTCAGCGGCCTCGGCACGACGGTCCCCGAGGTGATCGGGGAGCCGTACGAGGACGCCGGCGAGGTGCCCTACCTGCCGATGTTCCGCCAGCCGGTGCTGGTCTTCCAGGGAACCAAGGAGACGCTGACGGCGGCGCACGGGCGGGCCCTGTCCCGGTCCCTGCCGCGCGCGGTTTTCACCTCCGACCTGTTCACCACGGGCAACGACCGCGACAACCGGGCCGCGGTCCGGGCCGTGCCGACCGCCGAGCTGGACCTCGTGGGGCTTGCTGTGTACGGCCCGCGCAACGCGGTGGACAAGGTGCTGAAGGGCGCGCGAATGCATCCGTAGTGCGGAGGCGTCCGTAGTGCGGAGGTGTCCATGGTGCGGAGGCGTCCGTAGTGCGGAGGCGGCACTGGGCGGAGGCGTCCGTGGTGCAGCCTTCTCTCAGTGCCGCCTCCGGCTGGTGACCACTCCGCCCGCCTCACGCGGTGCCGACCTCGGCACGGGGCTCGGCGCGGGATTCCACGACGGCCGGCCCGGCCTTCGGCAGCCGGCGCATCAGGGCCCAGTAGCCGAGGGCGGCGGCCGTGCCGACGGCCGCGCACATGCCCCACAGCCACTCGGCGCCGAACCGGTCGATGACGGTGCCGGACATCAGGGGCGCGACCAGGGCGGCCACCGACCAGGACAGGGTGTAGACGCCCTGGTAGCGCCCGCGCCCGTGCGCCGGGGAGAGCCGGACGACCAGCCCGGTCTGGGTGGGCGCGTTGATCATCTCGCCGAGCGTCCACACGCACACCGTGAGGGCGAAGACGCCGACCGATCCCGCGAAGGCGGTCAGCCCGAAGCCGTACCCGGCGAGGAGCGAGGAGATGATCAGCAGCCGCGCGGGGTCCCGGTGCTCGATGAAACGGGTGACCGGGATCTGCAGGGCGACGATCAGGAACCCGTTGACGGCGAGGGCCGTGCCGTAGTCGGCAGGTGTGAAGCCGGCCCGGCCCATGGCGATCGGCAGTCCGACCGACCCCTGCATGAAGACGACGGCGACCAGGAAGGACGCCCCGACGACACCCATGAAGCGCCCGTCACGCAGCACGGTCCACAGGTTGACGGCCTTGCCGTCGCCCGCCTGACTCGCGTGGTCGTCCGGGCCCGGGCGGGACTCGGGCACCCTCAGGAAGACGACGATCGCGCAGGCCATCGTCATCGCGGCCTCGAGCAGGAAGCCGGCGAGATAGCTGTACTCGGCGATGAAGCCGGCCGCCATGGAGGAGACGGCGAAGCCGAGGTTCACCGCCCAGTAGTTGAGGGAGAAGGCGCGGACCCGGTCCTCGGGCCGCACGATGTCGGCCATCATCGCCTGCACGGCGGGCCGGGAGGCGTTGCTGGCCATGCCGACCAGGAAGGCGACGGCGGCGATGGCGACGGGGTCCCGGACGAACCCGAGCGCCGCGACGGACACGGCGGTGGCGGACTGGGCGACGAGCAGGGTCGGCCGCCGTCCGAGCCGGTCGGCCATCACGCCCCCGGCCAGCGAGGAGACGACCCCGCCGAGCCCGTGCAGCGCGGCGACCAGACCGGTGTACGAGGCGGAGTAGCCGCGGTCCAGGGTCAGGTACAGCGCCATGAACGTGGCGACGAAGGCGCCGAGCCGGTTGACGAGGGTGCTGGTCCACAGCCACCAGAACTCTCGGGGGAGCCCGGAGACGGTCTCGCGGGCGGCGCGTCTGAGACTGGCGACGGACATGGACGACCCCCCGGGATGTACGTGGATGTAAGCGGCTGCAGCGGCGAGCACAACTTACGTGGCGGCGGCCGTGCGGGACCACTCGATTAACAGATGCCGTCAACTGTCGGGGCTGCGCCGGGGCTGCCGTCCGCCTGCTGGGCGCCGGGGCAGGGGCCCGAATGCGTGGATTACGCTCTCAGGCATGGCCGACGCACCGTACAAGCTGATCCTGCTCCGCCACGGCGAGAGCGAGTGGAACGCGAAGAACCTGTTCACCGGCTGGGTGGACGTCAACCTCAACGAGAAGGGCGAGAAGGAGGCGGTCCGCGGCGGTGAGCTGCTGAAGGACGCCGGCCTGCTGCCCGACGTGGTCCACACCTCCGTCCAGAAGCGCGCGATCCGCACGGCCCAGCTCGCGCTGGAGGCCGCCGACCGCCACTGGATCCCGGTCCACCGCTCCTGGCGCCTGAACGAGCGCCACTACGGTGCCCTTCAGGGCAAGGACAAGGCCCAGACCCTTCAGGAGTTCGGCGAGGAGCAGTTCATGCTGTGGCGCCGCTCCTACGACACCCCGCCGCCGCCGCTGGACCGCGACGCCGAGTACTCCCAGTTCTCCGACGCGCGCTACGCGAACCTCCCGCCGGAGCTGCGTCCGCAGACGGAGTGCCTGAAGGACGTCGTCGTCCGCATGCTCCCGTACTGGTTCGACTCGGTCGTCCCCGACCTCCTGGCCGGCCGCACGGTCCTGATCGCCGCCCACGGCAACAGCCTGCGCGCCCTGGTCAAGCACCTCGACCAGATCTCGGACGCCGACATCGCGGGCCTCAACATCCCCACCGGCATCCCCCTCTCCTACGAACTCGACGCCGACTTCCGCCCCGTCACCCCGGGCGGCAAGTACCTCGACCCGGCCGCCGCGGCAGCCGCCATCGAGGCGGTCAAGAACCAGGGCAAGAAGAAGTAGGCCCGCACGAACAAGCCCCCTGCCTGCGGTTGCTTCGCTGGTGGGGGGCTTGTTGCTGCGCTGGCGCCGTCTCTGGGCCGTGGCGCTCAGATGCGGGTGATCCGCATGGGAACCCGGCTGCGCTCGCGCGGGAGCGCCCCGCGGCGCGTGGCTGCGGGGCGCCTTGTGGGGTTCAGTCGACCGACTGGCCGTCGTATGTGCCGCCCTTGCAGGGGTTGCCCGGCAAGTCGATCCGGGGCTCTCCGCCGCCCTCCCTGCACTGAGAAGGGCTGACGGCGGACGGGGCACCCTGTGCGGTGGCGGCGGTGGCGGTGGCGGCGCCTGTGAGGCCGAGTCCGGCGAGGGCTGCCGTGGCGACGGTGGCGGAGAGGATTCGTCGAATGCGCATTCGGTTCCCCTTTCACGGATTGCCTCGGTTGGGGCACTAGTCAGCTTGATCTTCACCGATGTGGGCGGCACGTCATGTTGCGCCATTCGGGTGACCTGATGGGTGGTCTCCTCGTTGTTCCGGAGGGGGCGTGCCGCCAAGCCGGTCGGCCGGCCACGATCTCCTGAGCCCACATGCTGCCGGACGCTGACAGCTGGGCATGCCGGATGACGGAGGTGATCTGCGACCGGCCGGCGCCATGCCCTCGTGGACCCGTGCCAGACCCGTGCCCGGTCGTATTGATCAAGCCCCCTGCCTGCGGGTTCTCCGCTGTCAGGGGGCTTGATGCTGTGCTGGGGGCGTTGGATCGCACCTCCGTGGGCCGCCGCCCCGGGGGGGCCCGCTTCGCGGCTACGTGCGGTTCGCGGGCGGCCGGGGTGGCCACTCCCGGGAGCGGGAGAGTCACCGGCACCGGGCCACCAGGGACGCCCTGCCGAGTACGGTCAGGAGCGGTTCATGCCCCGAGGCACGATCCGCATCACGGCGGTTCCCAGGGCCACCAGGGCGAAGGCCGCCAGGCCCAGCCACACGCTGGTCGTCAGTCCGATGCCGGTAGAGGCCAACGCCCCACCGCCCACAGTCGTCGCAGGGTTGTTGTACATGGGTCCCTCCCAAATGATCTCTGACAGTTTCTGAAGCGACCTGCTACCAGGCGCGCTCACGGCGGAACACGGAGTCCAGGTACGCCTTGGTGTGGCAGGCCTGGAGCAGGAAGTCGAAGAGCAGCTCGTACATGGACGCGGCGAGCAGCATCCGCTTCCAGCCGCGCTCCCGCACGGTCACAACCCGCTCGATCACGAAGACGAGCGACACCCAGAGCCAGAACTCGTGCGGTCGGAACGAGTTCAGGGCCAGGGAGTAGGCGATGGTCGACAGGTAGACGACGGTCACGAGGACGCCGGCCATGCTCAGGAGCTGACGGCCCCAGTAGCGCCACGTGATGTGCGTGAGGCCGTACTGGACACAGTTCTCCACCGCTCCCCGCTTCCAGCGCAGTCGCTGGTCCCACAGGGCCTTCCAGGTCAGCATGACCTCGGTGGTGAGCGTGCAGCCCTCCGGCGAGAGCACCTGATGGCCCAGGTGCAGCACCGCGAAGGTCAGTTCGTTGTCCTCGGTGAGCACCGAGGTGTCGTAGACGCCCCCGATCCCGTCCCCGGCCGGGAGGCGGCCCATCAGGCGGGCCCGGGAGATCTCCCGCAGCACCTGCACCCGGAACATGGCCGCCGTGCCGGTGAGCACCAGGCACTTGCCGCCCAGTCGCTTCACGTCCCGCGAGTAGCGGGCGTACTCGTTGCGCTGGAGGTGGCCCACGAAGCCCCCGCCGGGTCCTCCCCGGAAGGTGCCGCCCACGCCCCCGTAGCCCTTCGCGAGATGCTCCACCCCACAGGCCACGAAGCCGGGGTCCAGGGCGCTGTCCGCGTCCGTCACGAGAACCACGTCGTCGTCGTGCAGACCGGGCAGCAGGTCGGCCAGGGCCTGGTTCAGCCCTCCGGCCTTCTTGTGCCGGTTGCCCCGGGTCTCGAAGACCTCGGCGCTCAGGGAGTCCGCGATGGCCACGGTGGCGTCGGTGCAGTTGTCCGCGACCACGATGACCCGTTGCGGGGGCACGGTCTGCCCGTACAGCCCCTGGATGGAGTCCGCGATGGCGTCGGCCTCGTTGTGGGCCGGTATCAGGGCGATCACGTCGCGGATCGCGGCGGGCGTCAGGCCCGATCTTCGATGCTTCCCCATGGGTGCCTCTTGTGGGTCCTTCTGAGATGGGATCGGCGGGGGTCGAAAAGGGGAGGCGGTGGCCGGTTCACGCCTCTGGGGCCGCCGCGTACGCGACGGTGGACAGACCGGTGGCCGCGAGTCCGCACACGACGTTCCCCCAACATCCCCCGTGAAAGTTTCACATGATCTGCACATGACGCCCGACAAACCGTACTGCCACGGGCGGTTTCCGTAATGGGTGGCGCTGCGAGTCGGGTTGAGGGAGGGATCGAGCCGACTACCGCAAAGTGGGACGCACATGCGCAGTTGTCCCACCTTCAATCACTTCTTGAGTGACAGATGTCACATCAGGTGCCCGCAGTCCCATGCCTGGCATGCCCAACCGTGCAGACCCCGTCCGGCATCCACTTGCGAGTCGGGTATTGTTGCTGGTGCCGACGCGGGGTGGAGCAGCTCGGTAGCTCGCTGGGCTCATAACCCAGAGGTCGCAGGTTCAAATCCTGTCCCCGCTACTACGTGGAAGGGCCCGGTCTCCGGGCCCTTTCGCATTCCCGTCCCGCGGTGCGACACCCTTCAGATCGGTTCCGGTTGTGGTTCCGGATGTCGTGCCGGCGCGGGCCTCGGGTCCCATGCCGTGGTGGTCCGTACGTAGCCGTAGATCACCGAGACCATCGCGAGGATGAGCAGGGGGCCGAACAGCCACGGGTGCTCGGCCATCGTCAACGGCACGAAGCGGTAGGACACCAGCAGCGCGGCGAAGACCGCCGCGCCGTACGCGGCCAGCCGGATCCCCGAACGGTCCCAGCCGCGGTCGAACGCCCGCAGAGCCGCCTCGATCGTGAGGACGAAGACCACGCCGGCTATGAGGTCCACGCCGTAGTGGTAGCCGAAGCCCAGCGTCGCGGTGAGCGTGGCGACCAGCCAGAACGTGCCCGCGTACCGCAGGACGCGGGGGCCCTTCCGGGAATGGATGAAGATCGCGGCGGCCCACGCCGTGTGCAGGCTGGGCATGCAGTTCCGCGGAGTGATCTCGTCGAACCGCATCGGGTGCGGAGTGTCGATCAGCGACGGCGTCTGCGGCCACAGGTCGCCCACCGCCCAGTGCGCGCTGGAGGGAATGTCCGGCGACCACAGGCTGACCGTCGACCAGTAGTCGGTGCCGGTTCCGTAGGCGAAGATCGGCCCGACCACCGGGAAGATCATGTAGAAGGCCGGACCGAGAAGGCCGATCACCAGGAAGCTGCGCACCAGGTGATGGCCCGGGAAGCGGCGTTCGGCCGCCACACCGCGCAGTTGGTACAGCGCGACGGCGACCGCGGCCACCGCGAGCTGACCGTAGACGATGTCGAGGAAATTGAAGCCGAAGGGGCCGGTGGCCGTGACGATCCGGCCCACCAGCCACGACGGATTGCCCAGCGCGTGATCGGCTGTCGCCACGTACTGGTCGAGCACCGCCGGGCGGGTCTTCGAGGTGATGAGCAGCCATGTGTCGCCCGTCTTGCGGCCGGCCACCAGCAGCAGGCCCAGCCCGACGCCCTTCAGCAGCAGGACACGTTCCGCTCCGGTGCGGCGGGTGACGGCGACGACCGCGCAGCCCAGAATCACCCACAACGCCCCGTTGCCGAAGGGGTGGCCGCCGGTCGTCCTGGCGTCCACCGCCCACCGGACCAGCGAGAAGGCGATGTCGATGCCGACCGCCGCGCCCGCCGCGACGAATCGTTCCCGCCAGGTCAGGACCACCATCATCAACGCCATGGCGGCGTACAGCAGGCCGCCCGACTTGGGAGGGACCACCAGCTCCCGCACCTGGCTGGCGAGGGGCCCCGGCAGGCCGTAGTGCCGCGCGGCGAACTCCAGCACGATGAGGAATCCGAGGGTCGCGACACCCGCCGCGGCCCAGAGTCCCGCCCGTGATCGAAGCAGGTCCGGTATGCGTTTTTGCGGAGCGGTCACTTCGCCCGCAATCCCGATACGTCTCCCAAAGCCCCGAGACACGTCATACCCCCTCGTCCGCCCCTGCACGCCATCCGTGCCCTTGGTGTGCCCTTCAGAGCGGACGGCCACAGTCAGTAGCGGTGCCCCAGGCCCTCATCGGGGAGCGAAGCACAGCGGATCTGAGCAGGTCAATAGCCATGCGGGCACGCGAACGCCGTCGCCGGCCCGGCCCGGGGCGGCAGCCGGGCCACGGTGGCCGACGAGCGGCGGGCAACACGGCGGACCCTGACCGTAGTTCCCGGTCAGGGGCTGTTCACATGCGCGGAGGGTGTGGGGTGAGAGCTCGCGGTCTCAGGACAGCGCCTTGTAACCCTTCCAACCGGTGGCGATCTTCGTGCGTGCGCCGAAGGACCCCTTGCCGTTGCCGTTGTAGCGCCACAGGTTGCCGGAGGTGTCACGGACGGCGAGGTCCGCCTTCCCGTCGCCGGTGATGTCCCCGACGCCGACGACCGCGTTGTAGGAGGCTCCCCAGTTCTTGGCCACCTTCACCCGGGCCTTGAACTTGCCCTTGCCGGTGCCGTCGTAGCGCCAGAGCTGGTTGGACTTGTCCTGGACGAGCAGGTCGCCGTGGCCGTCACCGTTCAGGTCGCCCGCGCCCACGATCTTCTTGTATCCGGTCCACCGGGAGTAGAGCTTGGTGCGCGCCGAGAGCTTGCCGGTGCTCGTCCCCTTGAAGAGGTAGACGTCCCCGGTCGACGCCTTGCGCGCGATCAGGTCCGCCCGTCCGTCGCCCGTGACGTCCCCCGGCGAGGTCAGGATGTCGTACTGGTTCCAGCCCGAGCCGAGGGAGGTGTACGGCGTCGACGGCGTCAGCGCCTTGCCGCACCCCGGCTTGTACGCGCGCAGGGCGCCGCTGCCGAGCCGCACCAGCACGTCGTTGCACCGGTCGCCGTTCAGATCGCCGTACGGGATCGCCTTGACGGTCTTCGGCCAGCCGGAACCGGAGGTCTTGGCGGTGAACTTCCCGGCGCCGTTGCTCCGTTGGTAGGTGAGAACGCCCGAACCGTTCAGCGTCAGCAGCTCACCGAAGCCGTCGGAGCCGACGAAGTCCCGGTGCACGGCGCCGCCGCCGCTGAGCTTCAACGTCCCGGACCTGGTCAGGGCCGCGCCCGTCCCGTCGGCAGGCGCGGCGGTCAGCGTCCAGGTGTAGGCGCCGTTGGGCACCAGCCGGCCGGAGCCGTCCTTGCCGTTCCACGCCGTGGCCACCAGGCCGCGCGCCGGACCGCCGGAGAGGGTCCGGACGGCCTTGCCGGTGGCCTTGTGCTTGATGACGAGCTGCCAGGAGGCGGCCGGCTTGTTCAGCCACCACTTCGGGCTCCACTGCCCGGTTCCTCCCTTGACGTCCACCGAGGCGGCGACGGTGGCGTCGAGCTGGACGAGGGACGAGACGGGGGTGCCGCTGGGGATGAGGTGGATGCCCTTGGCGCCCTGCTGGGCGATCACACCGGTGTAGGGGTCGACGTCCCAGGGACCCCACTCGAACTTCCCGACGGTGTGCGACACGGGGGTCCCGCCGCGGACGTCGGTGACCTTCAGGTTCCCGTCCGACTCCATCGCGACGAAGCCGTCACCGAGCTTCGCCTGCGACCAGTCGCCGGAGACGAGCGTGAGGTTCTTCTTCGTGGCGGTGTCGTAGACGCCCTGGCCCGTGAGGGAGCCCACGCAGGTCCACAGCAGCCATCGCCCGACTGCCTGGAAGTCGTCCAGCAGGCACCCGCGCCCGAGCAGCACCTCGTCGCCCCGCCGTCCGGTCAGCACGTCGACAGGGACCACCGCGTCGTTGCCGGATCTCACCCAGAGGGTGGTGCCCCACATCGCCTCGATGCTCTCCTTCGTGGTGAACACCGTGCGCCCGGTGTCGAGGTCGACGACCCGGGTCTCCGACCCGGAACTGGTGTACGGAGTCCTCAGGGCGGCGAAACGGCCGCTGACGGCCTCCACGAACTGGTAGGCACGGGAGCCGTCGATCCGGGTGCCGGGCAGCGACTGGGTGGGCCCCAGGAGGTGGGGCTGCTCGGCGGCGGAGGTGCTGGGGCCCCAGACGACCGTCCGGCCGTCACCGGTGTCGTCGAGGCGCGGGCGGCCCGCCGTGTAGTTCGCCGGCACCACGCGGCCGCGGTTGGTGAGCGCCCCGACGGTGAGGGATCCGGCCACACCGATGTCGCGGGTGCGGAGATACGTCCACTCCTGCGAGCGATCCGTCTCCACGGTGGTCAACCGCCCTTGTGTCAGGGTCAGCTGGGAGACGTCGTCGACCCTCTGCCACGGGTACGCGTCGGCGATCCTGCGTACCGTCACGCCGCCGCCGGCGGCGGGTTCGACGAGGGAGACGCCCCACTGGTCCGTGCCGGGGCCGCCCGGCACCAGGAGCCCGCCGCTCGGAGTCGGCACGGCACGCCACGACGACCTGGCCAGAAGCGTCTTCCCCGGGGAGCCGTCGAGGGGTACGGACTCGACCCTCCACACCGGCAGGCTGTAATTGAGGGGACCCAGGGCGGAGTCGTACCGGGAGACGACGAGGTTGTCGCCGACCATGCCCAGTACCTGCCCGACGTCGCGCACCGGCACCGTCCGCGGGGCGGCGGTCAGGTCACGGCGGGAGGCGATGTGGGCGGTCCCGTCGTCCCACCACAGCAGGTGTGTGGCGGTGAGGGCGATGAACGGGTACCCCGCGCTCACGGTGTACGGCAGCGTGACCAGCCGGCCCTCGTCGAGGTCGAGCCAGCCGGTGAACAACTCGCGGTCGGCCCGCCAGCTCACCAGCTGTCCGTGCGCGTCGCCCAGCGCCACGTTGCGCTCGTTGAGAATGTGGATGCCCTGGGGTACGCCCTCCACCGTGCGGTCGGTGACGGAGCCGTCGTCCCGGACGTCCAGCAGGTGCCATGTGACGTCGCTGCCCTGGGTCCCCGCCAGCGTCACGACCGTCGATCCGAGGGTGGCCCGGTACTCGTGGCGTGCGGGAAGCGCGACCGTGCGGGACCGGCCGGACCGCATGTCCCGCAGTGTCACCACACGGCGGGACTCGTCGTAGGAGGCGACGACATCCGAGCCCGCACCGAATTCCGGGAGGCCGAACACGCCCGTGGCGGACGCGTCGACGACCGTGTCGACGCCGTCGTAGGTCGTCCACAGGTGGCCGCGCCCGTACTCGTGGCGGAGGAAACCGGAGGGCCCCGCGCTCAGCAGACTCGTCTCGGGAAGCATGGCCGTGGTGGCGGGGACGACCACCTCTCCCGCGACCGTTTCACCTTGCGCGGCACCGACCGCCGGTGAGCCGAGGCCCATGGCGAGCGTGAGGGAAGCGGCGGCGCCGCGTATGAGCGCACGTCTGGCCATGCGGGTCATCTCCAGGAATGGAAGGCGAAGACTCGGGTGGCTTGTGCAACGCGCTACTGAGCCGCAGGTCATGAACCTGCGTCGGCTGATGTCCGTCCCCCCGGGCGAGTGGCCGGATCGTAGCATTCGCCCTGCTCACGACCGTGGTCGGGGGAGCCGGCCCGCCGGAGCCGGTCAGCGTGCTGCGTCGGGTGGCAACTCCCCGACAGGTGGAAGGACTTCGCGAGGGGTGGGCTAACGTCCGGGCGCATGGAGAGAAGTCGGGTGGGGTATTGGCCGGTCGTCTTCGTGGCTGCCCTGGGGTTGGTGGTGGTGGGGTTGCCCGCGGTGTACTTCCTGACCGCCTACGGCTGTGGCGCGGACGAGGACCGGCTCGCCGGGGTCATGGCGGGTGCGGCGGTGCTGGGTACCGCACCGGAGGGGGCCGATCCCACGGGCCGGTACCGCAGTTGTGACGACGACGATCGCTTCGTGGTCGTCGGTGCGGAGTACCGGTACGGCGGGTCCCCCGAGGGCGCCCTGGCCCACTATCGTCAGGCCGCCCGGGCGGACGGCTGGCGGCCGAGGAGCGCCGCCAAGGGTGGGACGGTGCCCGGTTGTTTCACCAAGTCGATGGGCGGGACGACCGCCTACCTGGGCATAGAGGGTCCCGACGACGGTCTGCTTCAGGTGGAGATCGTCGCGGACCACGCGGGTTCGCGGTGGTGTTGAGGGGCTGACCCGCGGCCCGCACGACGACGCCCCCTGCCGGCGGGAAATCCGCCGGCAGGGGGCCGCAGGGGTGTGCCTGGGGTCAGTGGCGCCCGCCGCGGTGGTCGCGGTCGTGGTGGTTGTCGCGGTCGTGGTGGTTGTCACGGGGGGTGTCGCGGGGGTCACGGGTGTCACGGTCGTCGCGACGGTTGTCGTTCCAGGTGGTGGTGTCCACCACGCGGCCCCGCTCGTTGCGCAGGGTGGCGGTGTCGCGGCGGTCCCAGATCTCGTTGCGGCGGTCCTGGAACAGGTCCGTGCGGCTGTCGCGGCCGATACCGGTGTGGACCCGGACCGTGGCGCGGCCGTTGAGCCGGAAGTGACGGAAGGTGTAGGTGTGGCCGTGCTTGTCGGACAGCGTCCAGCCGCTCAGATTGACGTTCTGGCGGCTGTTGTTCGTGATCGCCACCCACTCCTCGTTCAGGGCGCGGTTGGAGCGGTGGTCGCGGCCCTCGTAGCCGAGGTGCACGCCGCTGATCACCACGTTCTCGCGGTGCGAGCGCGGGGCGTGGTCGGCTGCGGACGCCGGCAGCGTCGCCGTACCGACCAGTGCTCCGGCAACGGCGGCCGCGGCGGCCAGACGACGAGCGGTCACAGAAACGGAAACGGACACAGGCTCTCCCTGCTTGGTGCGAGCACACTCCGGCCGCGGGGACGAGCCGCGCGGAGAGGTGTGCGCTGTACGGTGGCGGCCGGCTGGCCGCGCCCTCACACCTTGTCCGTCGATTCCGGGACATGGGGGTGATTCCCGACCGGTGTTACAGAGTGCCCATATTTCCGTGACGGTTGACTGTAGGGCTCATTCAGGCGCCGAACACGGGTGGTTGACGGCCCGTCGGCGGGAAGGTCCTTGCGGGCACTGAGCCCCTGTGCGCGCTCGCCATGGCACGCCACCCCGGCCGCCGCGCGGCCGTCACTCCCCCGTGGGTAACAGCCGGCCACCCGTGCCGGCGCCCGTGCGTACGGCACCCGTACATACGCCGCAGGGCCCCGGTGGAGTACCGGGGCCCTGCGATCACCGCGGCGGTCTGCGCCGTGGTGCGGTTGTGGACGAACTCGGTGGGCGGCGGCCCGTCAGCCGCACTGGCAGGGGCCGCCCGACTGGCATCCGCAGCCGCAGCCCGAGCCGCAGCCGCAGGCGCCGAAGATCGGGAGGCTCTTGATCTCGGCGGGCTGCTCGGTCTCGCGTTCCTGCGTGGGGTCGGGCGTGGTGCTGGGGGATTCGGCCATGGGTCCCTCCTCGAGACTGGTGCCTTTGCCCATTTCATGCCCGCTGCCCTGGGCGCATCAACGGCGCACGGTGGCTCGTGCGCGCCTCAGCGTCCCGGCGCCTACGGCGTCGCAGAGCCCCGGCGCCTGTGGCGGCGCGGAGCTCCAGCACTCCGCCGCCCCGGCCGTCAGGCCCCCTCCACCCCCGTCACCGGCTTGATGTCCTGCTGGAGTTCGTCCGCGTGCTCGCCGGTCACCAGGTACACCACCCGCTTGGCGACCGCGACCGCGTGGTCGGCGTACCGCTCGTAGTAGCGGCCGAGCAGGGTGACGTCCACGGCCGTCTCGATGCCGTGCTGCCAGCGGTCGTCGATCAGGTGCGTGAAGAGGGTGCGGTGCAGCAGGTCCATCTCGTCGTCGTCCTGCTCCAGCTGGAGGGCCAGGTCGACGTCCTTGGTCACGATCACCTCGGCCGCCTTCGCCATCAGGCGCTGGGCCAGCTGTCCCATCTCCAGGATGGTGGCGTGCAGGTCCTGCGGGACCGCGCGCTGCGGGAAGCGCAGCCGGGCGAGCTTGGCCACGTGCTGGGCCAGGTCGCCCGAACGCTCCAGGTCGGCGGACATCCGCAGGGACGTCACGACGATCCTGAGGTCCGTCGCCACCGGCTGCTGCCTGGCCAGCAGGGCTATCGCCCGGGCCTCCAGGTCGTGCTGGAGTTCGTCGACCCGCTGGTCGGCCTCGATCACGCTCTCGGCCAGCTTCAGATCGGAGTCCAGGATGGCGGTCGTGGCGCGCCCGATCGCCGACCCGACCAGCCGGGCCATCTCCACCAGACCGTCGCCGATCGAGTCAAGTTCCTCGTGGTACGCGTCCCGCATCAGGGTTCCCTCTCGTGCGTCGTCGTTCGGGGGGTTCGTAGGGGTTTCCGGGGCCATGGGCCGCGGCGGAGCCTGGGGTGCGAACCCCACGCTCCCACGGTCCGGGCCGTACGCGTCCGTTTCCGTCACCCCAAATGAACCATTACTGGCTGCAAGGTGAACTCTGGGCGACGAGTGTCCGAGGTCGCACCTGGACGGCTGTGGTCGGGTCCTGTCCCGTGCCTAACCTGGACGCATGGACGTGAACGCGGCGGTCGCCGCAGCGGCAGCGATCGCCGGAGTGCTCACCGGCGTCATCGCCATGCTGGCGTTCCGCTGGAGCGAGCGCGAGCAGAGGCGCCCGACCCGTACTTCCCTGCACATCGACCCGGTCCTGCCGCCGGGTGTGGACACCGTCCTCTCCGTACTGCGCTCCTCGGCGGTCGTCCTCGACGAGGCCGACGCCGTGGTCAAGGCCAGTTCGGCAGCCTACGCCCTCGGACTGGTCCGCGGCGGCAAGCTGGCCGTGGAGCCGATGCTCCAGATGGCCCGGGACACCCGGAGGGACGGAGAGATACGGCAGGTCGAGCTGGACCTGCCGCGGCGCGGCACCGGACGCGGCGAGGCCCTCGCCGTCTCCGCGCGCGTCGCGCCGCTGGGCTCCCGGCTGGTGCTGCTCCTGGTGGAGGACCTGACCGAGGCCCGCCGCATCGAGGCCGTACGACGCGACTTCGTCGCCAATGTGAGCCACGAGCTGAAGACCCCGGTCGGCGCGCTCTCCCTGTTGTCCGAGGCCATCATGGACGCCTCCGACGACCCGGAGGCCGTGGAGCGCTTCGCCGGGCGCATGCAGATCGAGGCGACCCGGCTCACCAACCTGGTGCAGGAGCTCATCGACCTCTCCCGGGTGCAGAACGACGACCCGCTGGAGGACGCCGAGCCGGTCCGGGTGGACGAGCTGGTGGCCGAGGCCATCGACCGCTGCCGCCACCAGGCCGGGACCAAGCAGATCACGATGGCCGCCGGAGGCACCGCCGACCTGCGGGTGTGGGGCAACCGGGGCCAGCTCGCCGCGGCGCTCGGCAACCTCGTGGAGAACGCCGTCAACTACTCCCCGTCCCGCACCCGCGTCGGCATCGCCGCCCGCCGGGTGCGGGTGCCCGGCGGGGACCTCATCGAGATCGCCGTCACCGACCAGGGCATCGGCATCTCGGACAAGGACAAGGAGCGCATCTTCGAGCGCTTCTACCGCGTCGACCCGGCCCGGTCGCGTGCCACGGGGGGCACCGGCCTGGGTCTGGCGATCGTGAAGCACGTGGTCGCCTCGCACGGCGGGGAGATCACTCTGTGGAGCGCCGAGGGACAGGGCTCCACCTTCACCCTGCGGTTGCCGGAGGCGGCCGCGGCCCGAGAGGCCCGCGACCGCGCACAGCAGCATCCCGCCCTCGACGAGGAGGCCGGGCAGGCACTCAACGAACAATCCCCTTACGAACCGCTTCCCGCCCCGGAGGTCCTTCCGTGACCCGAGTGCTCGTCGTCGAGGACGAGGAGTCCTTCTCCGACGCCCTTTCGTACATGCTCCGCAAGGAGGGCTTCGAGGTCGCCGTCGCGGCCACCGGGCCCGACGGACTCGACGAGTTCGAGCGCAACGGCGCCGACCTCGTCCTCCTCGACCTGATGCTGCCGGGCCTGCCCGGCACGGAGGTGTGCCGTCAGCTCCGCGGCCGCTCCAACGTTCCCGTGATCATGGTGACCGCCAAGGACAGCGAGATCGACAAGGTCGTCGGCCTGGAGATAGGCGCGGACGACTACGTCACCAAGCCGTTCTCCTCCCGCGAGCTGGTCGCCCGCATCCGCGCGGTGCTGCGCCGGCGCGGTGAGCCGGAGGAGGTCACTCCGGCGGCCCTGGAGGCCGGGCCGGTCCGCATGGATGTCGACCGGCACGTCGTCACGGTCTCCGGCTCCAAGGTCGACCTCCCGCTCAAGGAGTTCGACCTGCTGGAGATGCTGCTGCGCAACGCCGGCCGGGTCCTGACCCGGATGCAGCTCATCGACCGCGTCTGGGGTGCCGACTACGTGGGCGACACCAAGACGCTGGACGTCCACGTCAAGCGCCTGCGCGCGAAGATCGAGCCGGACCCGGGCGCCCCGCGCTATCTGGTGACGGTCCGAGGGCTCGGTTACAAGTTCGAGCCGTAGACCGGTACGGGCCGCGCCGTACGCGCCGGTCCCTTCCGCCGCGACATACGACAAGGGCGGCACCCTCGTGGAGAGGGTGCCGCCCTTGTCGTAGGCGGGAGCGGGGTCAGTGACCGGCCGCCGACTGCGAGGCCGAGTCGCTGGGCGTCGCGGCGGCGTCGGCGCCCTCCGGCGCGGAGGCCGACTCGGACGGCGCGTCCGACGGCGACTTGGACCGCTTGCCCGCGGGGGAGTGGGACGCGGCCGGCGCGCCGGGGGCCGCCGGGATGTTGCTCGGGCCCCACTTGTCGAAGTAGCCCTCGGCGGGGACCACGAAGGCGCGCAGGCTCACGTCGCCGGTCTTGCTGAAGGTGAAGGTGATCTTCTGCGCGTTGCCGTCCTTGAGCACCGGGCCCGGGTTGGTCAGCGCCGCGGAGGCGTTGTCCTTGCCGCCGAGGATCACGGAACCGTGCGCGGGGACGGTCACCTTGCCGCCGCCCTGCGCCGCGGTGAGCTGGGCGGAGCCGTCGCCGTCGACACGGATCGCGTCCAGCGTCTCGTCCGTCGTGCCGCTGTTGAACAGCGTCGCGATGATCACGGCCGGGCCCTTGGTCTGGACGCCGGGCTGGGTGACGACAACCGCGTTCTGGACCTGGATCGTGCCGACCGTCGCGGCCGCGTGGTCGGGGTGGATCTGGAGCGTCTGGGCATCGTTGCCGGCGCCGCACGCGGCGAGCGAGGCGAGCGAGAACGCGATGGCGGCGGCGGCGAGGGCGCCGCGTCGAAGGCTGCTGCTCACGGCGGCGGCAACTCCTTGAACGTGGGCGGAACAGGGCGGCTCCCTTATAAAGCCGCCCTAAGCGTCTGTCAGCGGCCATAGGTTATCGAGCCGTTCCCGCAGGCCCGCACCCGACCCGCCCCCTGTGCCCCGCGCCACACCCCCGCGCCCTCACGGCGCGGCCGTCCGGGCTGCCGTAACCGGTCGGCGGACCGGGTCCGTTCCGCCGGGCGGCCGGATCCGTACGGGCGCCCGCGCATTGGCCGCGCGACTGTCCGCCTTTCCCATTAGCGCCACGCGCATAGCCCGCTCATAGCGCGTCATCGGCCTGCTGGGGATTTCCGGTGAAGGAATGCGCGCCGGGGGCGGGAATTGATCAACGGCCGCCCGTCCGGTGGATGGGACGAACGGCGTGATCAATTCCGGATTCGTCTTGGAGACGGCTGGGAAGCACCGAACGGAGTAGCGGAAGTCGAGCGCTTGGAACCAGACAAAACGGGATGTTCAGCCGTTTGGACGGGGCGCCGGATGTGTGTAGCGTACGCGTTTCGGCCCACACGCAGAGCCCCTCCGACCTGCGAATACCCGCTTCCTCTTGACCTCCGGGCCCCTTCCGAAGCACGTCCCCGTTGCTGTTGTCAAGCCCCGAGATATGCCCTGACCTGCGAAAACGCCATTCAGAAGACGCCGTATCCGTGTTACCCTGGATAGCCACGGAAGGGGTACCTGTCACATGACGTTCAAGGTTGGCGACACCGTGGTCTATCCCCATCACGGGGCCGCGCTGATCGAGGCTATCGAAACTCGCCAGATCAAAGGCGTGGACAAGACCTACTTGGTGCTGAAGGTCGCCCAGGGTGACCTGACGGTGCGTGTGCCAGCGGACAATGCGGAGTTCGTCGGCGTGCGTGATGTGGTCGGTCAGGACGGGCTGGACCGGGTCTTCGAGGTCCTGCGTGCTCCGTACGCCGAGGAGCCCACGAACTGGTCACGTCGCTACAAGGCAAATCTGGAGAAGCTCGCCTCCGGCGATGTCATCAAGGTCGCGGAAGTCGTACGTGACCTGTGGCGTCGCGAGCGCGAGCGCGGACTCTCCGCGGGTGAGAAGCGCATGCTCGCCAAGGCCCGCCAGATCCTGGTGAGCGAGCTCGCCCTCGCGGAGAACACCAACGAGGACAAGGCCGAGGCCCTGCTCGACGAGGTTCTCGCGTCCTGACGCGAGGCGACCGTCACACCCGCCTCAGTTCAGCACAGAAAATGCCGCGGTGCCCGATGGCGCGTTCTACGTCGCCGGGCGCTGCGGCATGTTCGTACCCGCGCGGGCCCGCACGGGTCTCCTCCATGCCGTACGACGGGGGAGGTCCCCCCGATACTGTGTGCCGTGCCCGGGCAGTCGGCTCGACCAGTGTCACGGAAGGGTCCGGTCGAGGCCGTGCGCCCGGCACTCCCCCCTGGCTCTGCGAGCAAGGGGGCTGCTCCCCCAGGGCCATACCCACGCCGGGCCGCCACACAAACCTGACAGGAACCATGTCTGACGAATCGCGTCCCTCGTCCGCAGGCGGCAGGCCGGGAGCCCCCGTCGCCGCCGTGATTCCGGCCGCCGGCCGGGGCGTACGCCTCGGCCCGGGCGCCCCCAAGGCGCTGCGCGCGCTGAGCGGCACGCCCATGCTCATCCACGCCGTGCGGGCCATGGCCGCCTCCCGGGCGGTCGGACTCGTCGTCGTCGTGGCCCCGCCCGACGGCGCCGCCGAGGTCAAGTCGCTCCTCGACGCGCACGCGCTGCCCGAGCGCACGGACTTCCTCGTCGTGCCGGGCGGCGAGAGCCGCCAGGAGTCGGTCGGGCTCGGCCTGGACGCGCTGCCGCCGGGTCACGACATCGTCCTCGTGCACGACGCGGCCCGTCCGCTGGTGCCGGTGGACACCGTGGACGCGGTGATCGAGGCCGTGCGGGCCGGGGCGCCCGCCGTCGTGCCGGCGCTGCCGCTCGCCGACACCGTCAAGCAGGTCGAGCCCGCGGCGGAGCCCGGCGGGCCCGAGCCGGTGGTGGCCACGCCCGACCGGTCGCTGCTGCGGGCCGTGCAGACCCCGCAGGGCTTCGACCGGGCGACGCTGGTCCGCGCCCACGAGACCGTCACCGACGACGTCACCGACGACGCGAGCATGGTCGAGCAGCTCGGCGAGCGGGTCGTGGTCGTGCCCGGCCACGAGGAGGCCTTCAAGGTCACCCGCCCGCTCGACCTGGTCCTCGCGGAGGCGGTCCTGGCCCGGCGGAGGCTGAACGATGGCTTCTGACGCGCCCCTGCTTCCGCAGGTCGGCATCGGCACCGACATCCACGCCTTCGAGGAGGGCCGCGAGTTGTGGTGCGCGGGCCTCAAGTGGGAGGGCGAGGGTCCGGGACTGGCCGGGCACTCCGACGCCGACGTCGTCGCGCACGCCGCGTGCAACGCGCTGTTCTCGGCCGCCGGCCTCGGCGACCTCGGGCAGCACTTCGGCACCGGGCGCCCCGAGTGGTCGGGCGCTCCGGGGGTCACCCTGCTGGCGGAGGCCGCGCGGATCGTCCGCGCGGCGGGCTTCCGGATCGGGAACGTCGCGGTGCAGGTCGTCGGCCCCCGGCCGAAGATCGGCAAGCGCCGGGACGAGGCCCAGAAGGTCCTGTCCGAGGCGGCCGGGGCGCCGGTCACCGTCTCCGGCGCGACCACCGACGGACTCGGCTTCCCCGGCCGGGGCGAGGGACTGATGGCGGTGGCCACGGCGCTCGTGGTGCGAGTGGACTGACGGCGTGCGAGGGTACCCGCGTACGCCTCGTCCCCGACGCGTACGCACCCGCCCCCCGACGCGGGCACCCGACGCGCGACCAGGTTCACGGAGGTCCCCCATGTCCGCCGCCCTGCCCGACCGGCTCAAGTCACTGCTCGACGGTCCCGTCTTCGTCATTCTCGGCACGATCCAGCCCGACGGCAGCCCGCAGATGTCCCCGGTGTGGGCGAAGCGGGACGGCGACGACGTCCTCGTCTCCACCACCGTGGACCGCCGCAAGAAGAAGAACCTCGACCGCGACGCCCGCGTCAGCGTCGTGGTCCAGGACCCCGAATCGCCCTACGAGTACGCCGAGATCCGCGGCACCGTGGAGACGACCACCGCGGGCGGCCAGCAGCTCATCGACGAGCTGTCCATGAAGTACACCGGCAAGAAGTACGCCGAGTTCAACCCCTCCTCGGCGCAGGACGCCGAGCGCGTGATCGTACGGATCAAGCCGCGGAAGGTCGTCGGCATCCTCTGACCGCCGCCCTTCCGCGCGGCGCATACGCGGCACCTGCGCGGAAAAGCGGCGGGCGCACGGTGGAAGGCAGGCGAGGCACTGCCCGGCGCCCACTACCCTGGAGTGGTGACTATTCGCCTGTACGACACCAGCGCCCGGCAGATCCGTGACTTCACCCCGCTCGAGCCGGGTTGTGTCTCGATCTACCTGTGCGGCGCGACCGTGCAGGCGGCCCCGCACATCGGGCACATCCGCTCGGGGCTGAACTTCGACATCATGCGCCGCTGGTTCGCCTACCGCGGCTACGAGGTGACGTTCATCCGCAACGTCACCGACATCGACGACAAGATCATCACCAAGGCGCGCGAGCAGCACCGCCCGTGGTGGTCGATCGGCTATGAGAACGAGCGCGCCTTCGACGACGGTTACACCGCGCTCGGCTGCCTGCCGCCCACCTACGAGCCCCGCGCCACCGGCCATGTGCCGGAGATGATCGAGATGATGCGGGGGCTCATCGAGCGCGGCCACGCCTACGCGGCCGACGGCAACGTCTACTTCGACGTGCGCTCCTTCCCCGGCTACCTGGAGCTGTCGCGGCAGGAGCTCGACAACCTGCTCCAGCCCTCGGGCGAGGGCGAGACCGGCAAACGCGACCCGCGTGACTTCGCCATGTGGAAGTCGGCCAAGCCGGGCGAGCCGACCTGGTCCACCCCGTGGGGGCCGGGACGTCCGGGCTGGCACCTGGAGTGCTCGGCGATGGCGCACAAGTACCTCGGCAGCGCCTTCGACATCCACGGCGGCGGCCTGGACCTGATCTTCCCGCACCACGAGAACGAGATCGCCCAGGCCAAGGCCTACGGCGACGACTTCGCACGGTACTGGGTGCACAACGCCTGGGTGACCATGGCCGGCGACAAGATGTCCAAGTCGCTGGGCAACAGCGTGCTGGTCTCCGAGATGGTCAAGCAGTGGCGGCCCATCGTGCTGCGGTACTACCTGGGCACCCCGCACTACCGCTCGATGATCGAGTACAGCGAGGAGGCGCTGCGCGAGGCCGAGTCCGCGTTCGCCCGGATCGAGGGCTTCGTCCAGCGCGTGGTGGAGAAGGCCGGCCCGGTCGAGCCGGCCGAGCAGGTGCCGCCCGCGTTCGCCGAGGCGATGGACGACGACCTGGGCGTGCCGCAGGCGCTCGCGGTGGTGCACACCACCGTCCGCCAGGGCAACAGCGCGCTCGCGGCCGACGACAAGGAGGCCGCCGTGGCCCGGCTCGCCGAGGTGCGGGCCATGCTCGGCGTCCTCGGCCTCGACCCGCTGGACCCGCACTGGGCCGGAGGGGGCGAGCAGCGCGGCGAGGATCTGCACGGCGTGGTCGACACCCTGGTCCGCATGGTCCTCGACCAGCGCGAGGCGGCTCGTGCGCGCAAGGACTGGGCGACCGCCGACGCCCTCCGCGACCAGCTGAACCAGTCGGGCCTGGTCATCGAGGACAGCCCGCAGGGGCCGCGCTGGAGCCTGGGCGCGCGCTGAGCCCGCCCGCGAGCACGGAAGATCGATTGTGCCGCCCGGCCTCCCGGGCGGCACACTGCATAGACGTACGTACGACGTTTCAACAGACAGGTAGGTCATGGCCGGGAACAACCGCCGCATGTCCGGCAAGAAGGGCGCGCAGGTCGGCAGCGGCGGCCAGCGGCGCCGGGGGCTCGAGGGCAAGGGGCCGACGCCCCCCGCCGAGATGCGCAAGGGGCACGCCAAGCAGCGTGCCGCCCAGTCGAAGGTGCGCCGCGCCCAGGGGCGCCCGCAGCAGCGGCGCGGTTCGGGCCGGTCGTCCTCCGAGCTCGTGGTCGGCCGCAACCCGGTCGTCGAGGCGCTGCGCGAGGGCGTGCCCGCCACCACGCTCTACGTCCAGCAGTTCATCGACAACGACGAGCGGGTGCGCGAGGCGCTCCAGCTCGCGGCCGAGCGCGGCGGGATCAACCTCATGGAGGCCCCGCGTCCCGAGCTCGACCGGATGACGAACGGACTCAACCACCAGGGCCTGGTCCTCCAGGTGCCGCCGTACGAGTACGCGCACCCCGAGGACCTCGCCGACGCGGCCTACGACGAGGGCGAGGACCCGCTGATCGTCGCCCTCGACGGGGTCACCGACCCGCGCAACCTCGGCGCGGTGGTCCGCTCCGTCTCCGCCTTCGGCGGGCACGGCGTGGTGGTCCCCGAGCGGCGCGCGGCCGGTATGACCGCGGGTGCCTGGAAGACCTCCGCCGGCACGGCCGCCCGTACGCCGGTGGCCCGCGCCACCAACCTGACCCGCGCCCTGGAGACGTACCAGAAGGCGGGCATCACGGTGGTCGGCCTCGCGGCGGACGGCGAGGCGGAACTCGGCGACCTGGACGCCCTGGCGGGTCCCGTCGTCATCGTCGTCGGCAGCGAGGGCAAGGGTCTGTCCCGGCTGGTCGGCGAGACCTGCGACGTGCGGGTGCGCATCCCGATGCCGGGCGGCGCGGAGTCGCTGAACGCCGGTGTCGCGGCCGGCATCGTGCTCTACGAGGCGGCGCGCAGGCGCGCCTGAGCGGCCCGGAGCCGGGCGCGGGCGCGCCTGGCAGGTCGTACTCAGCCCGGCGCGGGTGGTCGAACGGTCGTCCGTACGGTCACCCGCCCGGGTGCAACCGGGCGATCCGCGCAACCTTGACGCGGTCCGGACAGATCCGACGCGCCGTGGCAGTGTCCTAACTCCTCGTCACTCGGTTAGATGAGTGTGGACACCAGAACACCCCGCACACCCACGGGGGACCGTTCGTCGGGATACGACGACGCTCCCGCGCTGAGCATGGTGAAGGTGCCGAGCGATCCGGCGCAGGTCATCGTCAACCACGCGAGTTTCCGCGTGCAGTTGGGCGCCACCTCGCGGCGCGCCCAGTCCCGGCGGATCGCCCGGCACCCCGGCGGCACCGACTACACCGGCAGCGTGCCCGTCGCCGCGGGCCGGGCCGGGGCCGCGACCCACCGCCGTCCGGTCGTCTGGAGCGGCCGGTCCGCCCCGGACGACACCGGCGCCCACCGGCTGCTCCAGGCCGTGCGGAGCGGAAGCCTGCGGTACGCCGACGAGCCGTCCGCGGACACCGGGGCCACGCGGGTCGTCCCGCGCGTCGGCGGCACACCCCGCCACGACACCTACGACCTCGAACGGACGGTCGAGACCCCCGTCGTAGGCGCCCAGCGCGCGCCCCAGCCCGGCGAGACCCGGCTGCTGCCGCACATGCGGACCGCGGGCAGCGCCTACGAGGAGTCAGCCCACGGCGGCACCGGGTACGGCGGCACCGGGTACGGCGAGAACGCGTACGGCACCCCGGCATACGGCCAACCGCCGTACGACGACGCCGGCTTCGCGGACGACAGGTACGCCGAGGACGCCGAGGACGGCGCCTACGACACGTACGGCGAGCAGGACGGGCACCGGCAGGGCAGGCGCCACGCCGACGACCCGTCCCGCCACGCGTACTACCCGGGCCGGCGGATGAACCTCGGGGTCGTGCTGCTCCCGCTGCGCATCTTCCTCGGGTTCATCTCGCTCTACGCCGGCATGGGCAAGCTGTGCGACCCGCTGTACTTCGACGGCGGCAGGCGCGGCTCCATGGTCAAGTGGCTCGACACCCTGCACCCCTGGGAAGTCGCCGAGCCGCTGCGCCAGTTCGCGCTCCAGCACCCCGTCGGCTCCGGGCTCTTCATCGCCTTCCTCCAGGTCGTCGTCGGCATGCTCACGGTCCTGGGCTGCTGGCAGCGGGTCGCCGCGGGGATCGGCGCGCTGCTGTCGGCCGCGCTGATCGTGACGGTGAGCTGGAAGTCGGTGCCCGCCTACGACGCGCCGGACATCATCTACCTCGCGGCCTGGTCCCCCCTGGTCATCGCGGGCGCGCCCGTGTACTCCGTGGACGGCCGCCTCGCCGCCTCCGCCTGGCGGCGGCTCGGACCGCGCTCCGACATCTGGGAACTGCGCCGGTTCGTGCTGCGTCGCGGCGCGCTGGTCACGGTGGTCGTCACCGGTCTGACGCTGCTCGTCGGCTCGCTGCTCGGCGGAGCCGTCCGCGACGCCGACCGGGTGGTCGTGCCGGGGCCGGGCGAGGCCCCGCGCAACGAGCTGCCCGGTTCGCCGCTGCCGAAGGAGACGGGCGAGCGGCGGCAGCAGCCGCCGTCGGCCTCGACCTCGCCGGTCACCCGGCACGGCTCCTCGGCGAGCCCGTCCCGCGGTCCCGCGAGCACGCCGGGCGCGGCCCGCGAGAGCGGTACCGTGACCGGCGGCGTGCCGAGCGAGACCCAGGGCACCGGTCAGACGCCGCCGCGGCACTCCGCCCCGGCGCAGCAGGCGCCCAGCACCAGTTCGGGTCCGACCTCCGGCGGTACCGCGACCGGCAGCAGCACCGGATCGAGCGGTGGCTCCGGGGGGCCCAGCTCCAGTAGCGGCGGCTCCAGCGGTGGCGGTTCCTCCTCGGGCCAGCCGGGGCTGGTGGGCGGACTGCTGGGATAGCCCGGCCTCCGCGGCGCCGCACGGGTGCGGCGCCGCGGACTCACCTGCCCAGCGCCGCCAGTTCCTTGGCGGCCTCGGTGAGGTCCTTCGCGGTGTCGATGGCGCGCCAGTAGGCGCCCTGGGGGATCGGGAAGCCGGCGAGCCTGCGTTCGCGGGCCAGGTGCGGGAAGGTGGTGCGCTCGTGGTCGCCGCGCTCCGGGAGGAGGGCGGCGAACTCGGGCGAGAACACGTAGACGCCCGCGTTGATCTCGAAGGTCGAGGGCGGGGCCTCGATGAAGTCCGTGATGTGGCCGAAGCCGTCCGTCCGCACGGCGCCCCAGGGGATCCGCGGGCGGGCCAGTGCGAGTGTGGCGATCGCGTCGCGCTCGGTGTGGAAGTCGGCCATGTCGCGCAGCGAGAACCGGGTCCAGATGTCGCCGTTGGTGGCGTACCAGGGCTGGTCCGGGTGGGGCAGCTGGGCGGCGGCGAACTTCAGGCCGCCGCCGCGGCCGAGGGGCTCCGGCTCCACGACGGTGCAGACGCGGACCGGCAGGTCCGCCGAGTCCAGCCACTTCTCCAGCACCTCGGCGAGGTGGCCGCAGGACACCACCACGTCCGTCACCCCCTCCTCGGCCAGCCAGGCGAGCTGGTGGCCGATGATCGGGGTGCCCGTGCCGGGGATCTCGACCATCGGCTTGGGCCGGTCGTCGGTGTAGGGCCGCAACCGGGAGCCCTGGCCCCCGGCCAGGACGACGGCTTGAGTGGGGCGGGACGCGGTCTTCGGAGGGGTCATGCCCGCACTGTACGACCCAGCCTCGGAGCGTCCGTCAGGGGCTGTCGCCGTACGCACGTGGGCGACGGACACGGCCGACTCGGCCGGACGAAAGCCACTCCCGGAGGACTGCCGCGTCTCGGGACGAGCCGGACGGAGGCCGGTCCAGCCTCGGTCCCGAAGGAACGGCCGGCCCCTCCACGAGCCCCCAGCGCGAAGCCGCGCGAGCGGGCGCCGGGCCCCGGCCGACTGCTCTACGTGGCCCGGGACACGGAGCGGGGCCGGTCGGCATGCTGCCGCTCGCCCGGCCGGTCCGCGGCTCGTCGTGGGGACGCCGGGCCTCGGTGGGGCGGGGCGGTCGACGTCTGCGTGGTCCGGGGCGCGGAGCTGCGGGGTGGGTGATGGGGCGCGGAGTGGTGGGGTGGGGGTTGGTCGGCATGCCGCCGGTCGCCCGGCCGGTCAGCGGCCCGTGGTGCGGGCGCCGGGCTCCGGTCGGGCGGAGGCCGCTGACCTCTCCACAAGGCCTGGGGCGCGGGAACGGGCCGGCCCGGGCGGGTGGAAGCGTGGTCTCCGCGCCCGGGCTGTCGGTCGTCCGGTCCGGTGTCGGGGGTGCGCGTCACGGGTGACCGTACCCAGGGCCGGGGCTACCCCGCCGCGTCGGCGGCCCAGGCGCGGTCAGCGCCGACACGGCTCTCCGCGTTGCCGACCGGCCCACGTTCAGGGCGGGCGCGCGGCCCAGCGCTTTGCCGCCCGGCACACGTTCAGTACGGGCCGCGGCCCTCCGCGTTGCCGTCCGGCGCGCGTCACGGCGGGCGGGCCCCCGCCTTGCCGACCGGCACGTGTACAGGGTGGGCGCGGTCCTCCGCGCCGGTGGGGCGGGTCTCGTCGCCGTGGTGTACGTCGTGCGTGGGGCCGGGTGGCCCTCGCCCTGGCGCCGAGGGGGGGCTCGGGTGGCCAGGGCGGTGGGGGCGTCAGTTGTGGGTGGACTGGATGCCGGTGGCGAAGGAGGTGTCGCAGACCGGGCGGGCGTAGGACTGGGCGCGGGTGGGGCCGTAGATGTGGACGGCGGCGCGGCCCAGGGTGCGGGCGATGGAGGCGCAGTGGCGGGCCAGCGACGGGCGGCCGTTGACCGCCTGCTGGAGGTGGGTGAGGACCACGCCCGGGTTCCTGTCCTGCAGCTCGGTCAGGAGCTGGTCGCGCAGCACGTCCTGCGGGGCGCGGGCGCGGGACTTCGCCGCGGCGCCGGCGGCCACCGCGTCCGACGCGGTCAGCACCGAGTTGGAGGTGCTCCCCGACCAGTTGACCCGGGTGACCGCGAGGGTTCCGGAGAGCACCAGGACGACGGGCAGGACGAGGGCGAGGGAGCGGCCGATCCGGCGGGCGGGGCCCGGGCCGCGTCGCGTGGAGTGGTTGGTGGAGTGCTTCACGCGAGTGAGGGTAGCGCCCGGTAATGATTTGGCGACATTTAGTCACTCCTTCGAGGGATGGCCGAACCCCACCTCCTGGCTTGCCTGTTGACGCACACCGCTCGAAATGTCCGGTGCGCGGGGGTGATTCGGGGGCATGGGGAAGGGCCCCGCGGCCAGGTCGCGGGGCCCTTCTCGTCAACTTGGGTGAATCGCTCGGGGGTGTCCCGAGGTTTCAGCCGTAAGGCGTCAGCCGCGGACGGGTCAGTCCGACAGACGCTCGCCCGTGGAGGTCGAGAACACGTGGGTCTCGCCCGGCCGCGGCACGACGTGCAGCGTGGAGCCCTTCTCCGGGACGGAACGGCTGTTGACGCGGACGACGAGGTCCCTCTGCTCGCCGCCGACCTCGACCGAGCCGTAGACGTACCCGTCGGCGCCCGTCTCCTCCACCACGTTCACGGAGACGGCGAGGCCGGCCGGAGCGTCCTCGGTGTCCTTCGACAGGGACGCCGCCGCGCCGCCGCCCAGCTCGACCACGTCGAAGTGCTCGGGGCGCACGCCCACCGTCACCGTGCGGTCGCCCCTGTCCGAGGCGGCCTTGAGCGCGTCGCGGCTGACCGGCACCACGCTGTTGCCGAACTTCACACCGCCGTCGGTGATCGGCACCTCGACGAGGTTCATGGCGGGCGAGCCGATGAAGCCGGCGACGAAGAGGTTGGCGGGCTTGTCGTACATGTTGCGCGGCGAGTCGACCTGCTGGAGCAGACCGTCCTTGAGCACCGCCACGCGGTCGCCCATCGTCATGGCCTCGACCTGGTCGTGGGTGACGTAGACGGTGGTGATGCCGAGCCGGCGCTGGAGCGAGGCGATCTGCGTACGGGTGCTCACCCGGAGCTTGGCGTCCAGGTTGGACAGCGGCTCGTCCATGAGGAACACCTGCGGCTCGCGCACGATCGCGCGGCCCATGGCGACACGCTGGCGCTGACCGCCGGAGAGCGCCTTCGGCTTGCGGTCGAGGTACTCGGTCAGGTCGAGGATCTTCGCGGCCTCCTCGACCTTCTGCCGGATCTCCGCCTTGTTGACGCCGGCGATCTTGAGCGCGAAGCCCATGTTGTCGGCGACCGTCATGTGCGGGTACAGCGCGTAGTTCTGGAACACCATGGCGATGTCCCGGTCCTTCGGCGGCAGGTGGGTGACGTCGCGGTCACCGATCCGGATGGCTCCGCCGTTGACGTCCTCCAGGCCCGCGAGCATCCGCAGGGAGGTGGACTTGCCGCAACCGGACGGGCCGACCAGGACGAGGAACTCACCGTCCTCGATGTCGATCTCGAGCGCGTCGACGGCGGGCTTGTCGGAACCCGGGTAGATCCGGGTCGCCTTGTCGAACTGGACAGTGGCCATGGCGAATGGGCCCCCTTCTACCGGCAGGAACGTGCCGGACGATCCGTTGTAGGAAGGTGGTGCCACTACGGGTGTTCCGTCGTGGTGGTGTAGTCCACAAGGGTGAACTGGCACAGGACGGTACCTGGCGTTCACCTGGTCTGTCAGCACCCGGGGGCGAGTGAACTTCGCGGAAACTCCTGCGGGGCCGGCGCGGGGACCTGGGTACACTGCACGGAAACACCCACGCAGGCCTCCTTAGCTCAGCTGGTCCAGAGCGGCTGTCTTGTAAACAGCAGGTCGTCGGTTCGAATCCGACAGGGGGCTCCACGCACGAAGGCCACCCGCACTGTGAAGTGCGGGTGGCCTTCGTTCGTTTCCGCAGGTCAGGCTGTTCTGAGGAGGGCCCGCACGACCTGACGCAGCGTTGCCTCGGCGTCCGGGGCGGCGGCCGACGTCCGCCAGGCCACGAATCCGTCCGGGCGGACCAGTACCGCTCCGTCGGCCGTGGTGCCGTGGGCACGCGCCCAGTCGGGTGCCGCGCCCTCCACGCCGTCGCGCGGGTCGTGGACGATCTCGGCGCCGAAGCGGTACGAGTCCAGGCGTACGCCGTCGCTCTCGGCGACGCGCAGGGCCGCCGCGTGCCAGCCCGCCGCCGACCGGGCGTCGCTCAGCAGCACCAGGGAGCGCTCGTAGAGGTCGAGCGTCGAGATCCGCTCGTCGCCGCGGCGCAGCCACAGGTGGGGCGCCCTGCTGCCCGGCTCGCCGCTCAGGCGCATCGCCTCGGGCACGACCTCCTGGTCCGGGCCGGCGCCCACGACGGCGCCCTGCGGGTAGCGGTAGCCGAGGACGACGTTGAGGATGCCGCCGCGCCTGCCGCCGCCGATGCCGGGGGCCGGCGCGAAGCCGGGGTGGCTGTGCTCGACGGAGCGGGCGGAGGCGCGGGCGCTGGTCGCCTTGGCGACGGGGCGGCGTTCGGCGTCGTAGGTGTCGAGGAGGCCGGGTCCGGCCCAGCCGCCGAGCACGGCGGCCAGCTTCCAGGCCAGGTTGTGCGCGTCCTGGATGCCGGTGTTGGAGCCGAAGGCGCCGGTGGGGGACATCTCGTGCGCGGAGTCACCGGCGAGGAACACCCGTCCGGCCGAGTAGCGGTCGGCGACCCGTTCGGCGGCGCGCCAGGACGCCTTTCCGGTGATCTCCACATCCAGGTCGGGGGCCCCGATCGCGCGGCGGATGTGCCGCTGGAGCCGGTCCTCGGTGAACTCCTCCAGCTTCTCGCCGCGCTCCGGGTGCCAGGGCGCGTGGAAGACCCAGTGCTCCTTGTTGTCGACGGGCAGCAGGGCCCCGTCGGCGTCCGGGTCGGTGAGGTAGCAGCAGATGAAGCGGCGGTCGCCCACCACCTCGGCGAGCAGCTTGGAGCGGAAGGTGACGCTGACGTTGGCGAACAGGTCGCCGGGCCCGGTGTGCCCGATGCCCAGGCGTCGCCGGACCGGGCTGCGCGGCCCGTCGGCGGCGACCAGGTAGTCGGCGCGGACGGTGCAGCGCTCGTCGGTGCCCCGGTCCCGCACCACCGCGGTCACGCCCTCGCCGTCCTGCTCGAAGGACTCCATCTCGTGGGCGTAGCGCAGGTCGCCGCCGAGCCTGCGGGCGCCCCTGAGCAGCTCGGGCTCCAGGTCGTTCTGGCTGCACAGGCACCAGCCGGCGGGGCTGAACCTGGCGAGGCCGCCGCCCGGGTCGATGTGCTTGAACAGCCACTCTCCCGCGTCGCCGGCCAGCGTCGGCGTCTGGAGGATGCCGTGGTTCTCCGCCAGCAGGGAGGCCGCCGTCCTGATGTCCGGTTCGACGCCGGCCACCCGGAACAGCTCCATGGTCCGCACGTTGTTGCCGCGTCCGCGGGGGTGGATGGAGGTGCCGGAGTGCCGTTCGACCAGCAGGTGCGGCACGCCGTGGCGGCCCAGGAACAGGGAGGTGGACAGGCCCACCAGGGAGCCGCCCACGATGAGGACGGGTACCCGGTGGTCGGCTTCTCGGCGCATCGATGCCTCCAGGAGCGGGGTGCGGGTGCAGGGCGCGTCGCAGTTTCCATGCCCCCGCGGAGGCCGTCGCGCGTACGTCCGCGGCACCAATCACCCCTGTGATCACCCGCGTGGTGCACACGAGTCGCGCGCCGATCGGGCACGGCACAGGATCGAGATCACGCTGACGTCGCGTCACCCGCGGCCGGCGTTCCCTCTGCCCCGCCAAGCCCGCCAAGGAGACGTACGCAGATGACCGCCATTTCTGAGCGTGTATCAGAACCTACCGAGCAGCAGGCAGCGACACGTGTCTCCCAGTCCGTCTTCGACGGCTCCCGGCTCCGGGTCATCCTGCTGGTGGACGTCCACGACGGCGCCCAGCAGCAGTTCCTGGAGGCGTACGAGCAGATGGGCAAGCAGGTCGCGGCCGTTCCCGGGCACGTCAGCGACCAGCTCTGCCAGTCCATCGAGAACCCCTCCCAGTGGCTGATCACCAGCGAGTGGGAGAGCGCCCCGCCGTTCCTCGCCTGGGTGAACAGCGAGGAGCACGTGCGGATGGTGCAGCCGATGCACGACTGCATCCGGGACACCCGGTCCCTGCGCTTCCACATCGTCCGCGAGACCGGCATCACGGCGGGCAAGGCCGGCTCCGAGCGCCGGCTCCAGGACTCGGCGCGGGTCGGGGACGGTGTGATCCGGCACGCGCTGACCTTCACGGTGAAGCCGGGCGGCGAGCAGAAGGTGGCCGGCATCCTGGCCAACTACGAGGCGCCCGAGGCGGACGTGGACGGCACCACCCGGCTGTGCCGTACCTCCCTGTTCATGCGCGGCAACCGGGTCGTGCGGGCCATCGAGGTGCGCGGCGACCTCCTCGTGGCGCTGCGGCACGTGGCCCGGCAGCCGCAGATCCGGAAGACCGAGGAGGCCCTCAACCCCTACCTGGAGCAGGACCGCGACCTCGACGACCCGGAGTCGGCCCGGGTGTTCTTCACCCGGGCGGCGCTGCCCGCCGTGCACCACGTGACGGTCGGCCAGGAGAGCACGGAGGGGGAGCGGCACGCGCTGTACTACCCGGCGCGGCCCGGCATGGGCATGAAGCTGGCGGAGCTGCTGTCCCATCACGACGAGCGGGCCGGCCAGGACCCGGACAGCCCGGTGCTGCGCAGCACGGTCTTCGAGCGGGAGGACATCGTCGTCCGGCTGGTCGACGTCCGCGGCAGCCTCGACGCCGACCCGGCAGCCGCACTGGGTCTGACGGATCCCGCGCAGGTGTCGGAGCTGACCACCCTGCTCGACGAGGGCGCCGCCCCGAAGGACGGCGACCTCGCCCGTCTGCTCAACCTCACCCGTATGGACCTCATCACCGACCGCCGGTCCGCGCCGGACGCCTGACGCATTCCGAAGCCGACGTAACACACCACCGGAGGAACGACGTGATCAAACCCAGGCCCAGGATCGTGGAGCTCGGCGAGACCGAGCCCAACACGAAGCGCGGAGGGGATCTGCGCGCCATGCTCACCCCGGCCACGGTCGGTTCCACCAGCGGCTTCATGGGCGTGGCCATCGTGCAGCCCGGCGACCGCATCGGCGAGCACTACCACCCGTACTCCGAGGAGTTCGTGTACGTCGTCTGCGGCGAGCTCGAGGTGGACCTGGACGGCGAGCCGTACCCGCTCAGACCGGAACAGGGTCTGATGATCCCCGCCTACATGCGCCACCGCTTCCGCAACGTGGGCGAGGTGGAGGCGCGGATCGTCTTCCACCTCGGGCCGCTGGCCCCGCGCCCGCAGCTCGGCCACGTCGACACCGAGGGCACCGAGCCGGCGGCGGCCGGCGAGGAGGCGCCGCCGGCGGACGTGGCAGAGGTCCGATCATGACCAGGCGGGTGGCGGTCACCGGCATAGGCATCGTGGCGCCGGGCGGTATCGGCGTCCCGGCGTTCTGGGACCTGCTGGCGAACGGGCGCACCGCCACGCGGGGCATCACGTTCTTCGACCCGTCGGGTCTGCGGTCCCGGATCGCCGCCGAGTGCGACTTCGATCCGGCGGCCGCGGGGCTGGACGGGGAGCAGGTGGCGCGCTGCGACCGCTACATCCAGTTCGCCCTGGCCGCCGGCCAGGAGGCGGTGGCGGACTCCGGACTCGACCTCGCCGGGGAGAACCCCTGGCGGGTCGGGGTCTCGCTGGGCACCGCGGTCGGCGGCACCACGCGGCTGGAGAACGACTACGTCCTGGTCAGTCACGGCGGCGACCGCTGGGACGTGGACCACGAGCGGTCCCGGCCGCATCTGGAGCGGGCGTTCACACCGAGCACACTGGCCTCCACGGTGGCCGAGCGGTTCGGGGCCCGCGGTCCGGTGCAGACCGTCTCCACGGGCTGCACCTCCGGACTCGACGCCGTCGGCTACGCGCTGCACACCGTGGAGGAGGGGAGGGCGGACATCTGCATAGCCGGAGCGTCGGACTCGCCGATATCGCCGATCACGATGGCGTGCTTCGACGCGATCAGGGCGACGTCGCCGAACAACGACGACCCCGCACACGCCTCCCGCCCCTTCGACAACGACCGTGACGGGTTCGTCATGGGCGAGGGCGGCGCGGTGCTCGTCCTGGAGGAGCTGGAGCACGCCCGGGCCCGCGGCGCCCATGTGTACTGCGAGCTCAGCGGCTACGCCACGTTCGGCAACGCCTACCACATGACCGGACTGACCAGCGAGGGCCTGGAGATGGCGCGGGCGATCGAGACCGCGCTGGACCACGCCCGCCTGGACGCCACCGCGATCGGCTACGTCAACGCGCACGGCTCCGGCACCCGTCAGAACGACCGGCACGAGACGGCCGCGGTGAAGCGGGCGCTGGGCGGGCACGCCTATGACACCCCCATGAGCTCCATCAAGTCGATGGTCGGTCACTCGCTGGGGGCGATCGGGGCGATCGAGGTGGTGGCCTGCGTGCTGGCGCTGGCGCATCAGGTGGTCCCGCCGACCGCGAACTACGAGACCCCGGACCCCGAGTGCGACCTGGACTACGTCCCGCGGGTCGCCCGCGAGCGGAAGCTGGACAGCGTGCTCTCCGTGGGCAGCGGCTTCGGCGGCTTCCAGTCCGCGGTGATCCTGACCCGGCAGAGGGAGAGGACACGATGAGCGCACCGCGCAAGCGGCGGGCCGCCGTCACCGGCATCGGTGTCGTCGCGCCCGGCGGCACGAGCACCGAGGCCTTCTGGAAGTCCACCCAGGAGGGCGTGAGCGTCCTGGACCGCGTGACCCGTGAGGGCTGCGAGCACCTGCCGCTGAAGGTGGCCGGCCAGGTGCGGTCCTTCGAACCCTCGGCCGCGGTCGAGGAGCGCTACCTCGTCCAGACCGACCGTTTCACGCACTTCGCGATGGCCGCGGCCGACGCCGCCCTCCAGGACGCCCGGCTGGGTCAGGCCGACACCGACGCGGCGCCGTTCTCCGCGGGCGTGGTCACCGCGGCCGGGTCGGGCGGCGGCGAGTTCGGCCAGCGGGAGCTGCAGAAGCTGTGGGGCAAGGGCAGCCGCCATGTCGGCCCCTGGCAGTCCATCGCCTGGTTCTACGCGGCGAGCACCGGCCAGATCTCCATCCGGCGGGGCTTCAAGGGGCCCTGCTCGGTGGTCGCCGCCGACGAGGCGGGCGGCCTGGACGCCCTGGCGCACGCGGCGCGGGCCGTCGAGCGCGGCACCGACGTGATCGTGGCCGGTTCGACGGAGGCGCCGCTGGCCCCTTACTCGATGGTGTGCCAGCTCGGCTACCGGGAGCTGAGCCCGGTGGCCGACCCGGAGCGCGCCTACCGCCCGTTCACCGAGGAGGCCTGCGGGTTCGTGCCGGCCGAGGGCGGCGCGATGCTGGCCGTTGAGGCGGCCGGGGCGGCCCGGGAGCGGGGCGTGCCCGTACGGGCCGTCCTGGCCGGGCACGCGGCGACCTTCACCGGCGCCTCCCGCTGGGAGCTGTCCCGGGAGGGACTGGCGGAGGCGATCCGCGGGGCTCTGGCCGAGGCCGGGTGCGCACCCGAGGAGGTCGACGTCGTCTTCGCCGATGCTCTCGGCGTCCCCGAGGCGGACCGGGCCGAGGCGCTCGCCCTCGCCGACGCGCTCGGCGCGCACGGCCGGCGTGTGCCGGTCACGGCGCCCAAGACGGGCACCGGCCGGGCGTACTGCGCCGCCCCGGTGCTGGACGCGGCGGCGGCGGTCCTGGCGATGGAGCACGGCCTGATCCCGCCCACCCCGAACGTCTCCGACATCTGCCATGACCTCGACCTGGTGACCGGTCGTGCCCGCGCCGCCGAGGTGCGCACGGCGCTGGTCCTCAGCCGGGGGCTCATGGGCTCGAACTCGGCGCTGGTGCTCCGGCACGGTGCCGCCGAGGCCTCTTAGCGAGGCAGCCACGATCAACCGGGAGCAACAAGGAGAGGAACCGCATGAGTGACCGAATCACAGTGGAGGAACTGGCCGAACTCATGAAGAAGGCCGCTGGGATCACCGTCAGCCCGCAGGAGCTGGCGGACCGGTCCGAGACCGGATTCGACGAGCTCGGTATCGACTCGCTCGGCCTGCTCGGCATCGTGGGCGAACTGGAGAACCGTCACGGCATGCCGATGCCGGCCGACGCGGAGCGCTGCAAGACGCCCAGGAAGTTCCTCGACCTCGTCAACAGCACCCTTCTGGCAGGAGCGTAGAAAATGGCCGGACACACCGAGAACGAGATCACCATCGCCGCGCCGGTGGACCTGGTCTGGGACATGACCAACGATGTGGCGAACTGGCCGCGGCTGTTCAGCGAGTACGCCTCCGCCGAGATCCTGTCCCAGGAAGGCGACAAGTGCACCTTCCGGCTGACCATGCACCCGGACGAGAACGGCACGGTGTGGAGCTGGGTCTCCGAGCGCGAGCCCGACCGGGCCACACTCTCGGTCAGGGCCCGCCGGGTCGAGACGGGCCCCTTCGACCACATGAACATCCACTGGAGGTACGAGGAGGTCCCCGGCGGCACCCGGATGATCTGGACCCAGGACTTCGCGATGAAGCCGGAGGCGCCGGTCGACGACGACTGGATGACCGACAACATCAACAAGAACTCCAAGGTCCAGATGGCCCTGATCCGCGACAGGATCGAGAAGGCCGCCGCCGGGCACCGGGCCGAGCCGGTCCTGACCACCGACTGAGCCGGACGGAGGAAGCATCGTGCACCAAGCCCTGATCGTCGCCCGGATGGCACCGGACTCGGCCCCGGACATCGCCAAGATCTTCGAGGAGTCCGACCGGGGGGAGCTGCCGCACCTGGTCGGCGTCACCCGGCGCAGCCTCTTCCAGTTCGGCGATGTGTACATGCACCTGGTCGAGGCGGACCGGGACCCGGGGCCGGCCATCGCCAAGGTGGCGGGCCACCCGGAGTTCCGCGGCATCAGCGAGCGGCTGTCGGCGTACGTCAGCGCCTACGACCCGCAGACCTGGCGTTCGCCGAAGGACGCGATGGCCCGGCGCTTCTACCTGTGGGAGCGTGACTGAGCCTTCGTACCAGCCATCTGACGAGCCGTCCGATCCCTCACGGACGGCCACCGGCCGCCGGGCCCGCTCTGTCGCGGGCCCGGCGGCCGGTGTCCGGAAAGGTCGCGGCGGCGCCGCCGGCGCGGGTCCGCTCAGGCGGGCACCGTGCAGTCGAAGGCGTGCAGGTAGGGGTTGACCGGGCTGATGTCGTCGATGACCAGGCCGGCCGCCTTCAGCCGGTCGGCCATGCCGGCGCTGGTGTGCTTGGCACCGCCGACGTTGAGCAGCAGGAGCAGGTCCATGGCGGTGCTGAACCGCATCGAGGGGGTGTCGTCGACGAGGTTCTCGATGACCACGACCCGCGCCCCGGCCCCGCCCGCCTCGATGACGTTGCGCAGGCAGCGGGCGGTGGAGTCGTCGTCCCACTCCAGGATGTTCTTGATGATGTAGACGTCGGCCCTGACCGGGACGGCCTCGCGGCAGTCGCCGGGCACGATCCGCACCCGGTCCGCCAGCGGGCCGCCGGGGCGCAGCCGGGGGTCGGCGTTGTCCACCACCCGCGGCAGGTCCAGCAGGCTGCCGTGCATCAGCGGGTACTTCTCCAGCAGGCTCGCCACCACGTGCCCCTGCCCGCCGCCGATGTCGGCGACCGAGGAGGCGCCGGACAGGTCGAGCAGCTCGGCGACGTCCCGCGCAGACTGCTTGCTGGAGGTCGTCATGGCCCGGTTGAAGACGTCCGCCGACTCGGGGGCGTCCTCGTTGAGGTGGACGAAGAACTCCTTGCCGTACAGGTCCTCCACGACGTTGCGGCCGGTGCGCACCGCCTCGTCCAGTTTCGGCCAGGCGTCCCAGGTCCACGGCTCGGTGCACCACAGGGTGATGTAGCGCAGGCTGGCCGGGTCGTCCTCGCGCAGCAGCCGGGACATGCCGGTGTGCGCGAACCTGCCGTCGTGCTCCTCGGTGAAGACGCCGTAACAGGTCAGTGCCCGCAGCAGCCGGCGCAGCGGCCTGGGTTCGGTCTTCACCGCGGCCGCGAGGTCCTCCACGGTCATGGGCGCGTCCCCGAGCGCGTCGGCCACACCGAGCCGGGCGGCCGCGCGGAGGGCGGCGGCGCACGCCGCCCCGAACGCGAGCTCCCTGAGCCGCATGGACGGCGGTGGGGCGGACTGAGCGGTCGTCATGTGCCGCCTTCCTTCCTTCTCGGTCCTGTGGGTTCCATGAGTGGCGATGTCTCAGCACAGCCCCGCGGGCTTGGAGGTCCTGCAGGAGTTGGTCACGAAGGTGTTGCCGAGCGCGGTGCGCTCCTGGTTGACCAGGTCTGCGGGGGAGTTGCCGTCGAGCACGTTCCGGCTCACCCGGTTCCGCTCGCCGGACGCGCCGACGAAGCTCTTGAACAGCACGATGCCGCCGGACAGGGGGGACCTGCCCGAGTTGCGGGCGACGAGGTTGCGGGACACGTCGGTCCGCTCGGTGCCGGTCAGGACGATGCCCGAGCCCTGGAGGAAGGGCAGCCGCGCGGTCGCCGGGCAGAACCTGTTGTTCTCCACGACCCGGTTGCCGCGCACGGTCAGGGCGCCGGCCCGCGGCTTGTTCTCGTCGCCGACCACGAACACGCCCGCGCAGTTGCCGGTGACGTGGTTGGCCGTGACGGTGAGGTCGCGCAGCCGGCGGACGGTGACACCGATCCGGTTGCCCTCCAGCCGGTTGCCGGCGATCAGCGTGCCGCGGGTGTCGACGGCGCCCTGCTCGGCGGTGACCGTGTTGGCCAGGAAGAGCCCCGCGTCGCCGTTGTTCCGGGCGGTGTTGGAGCGGTACTCGCTGCGTACGGAGCGCTCCTCGGCCAGGCCCCAGACCCCGTTCCTCTCGGCGGTCACCTGCCGCACGGTCAGCCGGTCGGTGCCCACGGCCATCAGGCCCGCCTGGCGGAAGCCGGTGAGGGTCAGGTGGGAGACGGTGACGCCTTCGAGTCGCTTGGCCTTGGTCCCCACCACGCAGATGCCGTTGCCCCGCTTGCCGCAGGCACTCGCGGTGCTTTGGCCGCCCGGTTCCAGGACGGTGCCGCGGCCCGCGCCGCGCAGGGTCAGGCCGGGCGTCGTCACCTTGACGCTCTCGTGGTAGACGCCGGGCAGCACCAGCACGGTGTCACCCTGCCGTGCGGAGTCCACCGCCCGCTGGATCGATTGGCCCGGATGCACCAGGTGCGTCCTGGGCGCCGGGACGGCCGGGGCGGCGGCGATGCCCGTACCGACCAGCGCGGTGGCGCTCAGAAGCAGAGCGATATGGCGTTTTGTCATATCCTGTACGGTATGGCGCGATAGCCGGTGGGCGTGCCGGATGGGCCGTCCGGCGGCGTGTCACCGGCGCGGGGCGTGGTTCAGCGGCGTGTCACCCGCGCAGGGCGCGGCCGATCCACAGCTGTTCGGGGGACAGGGGACGGCCGTCCTCCAGGTCCCACAGGGCGTTCTGCAGGACGCGGCCGAGCGTCCAGGCGCGGGCCCGGTCCCGGTCGAGGCCCAGCACCCCGGTCATGGCCTCGAAGCGCGGGACGACCTCACCGGGCTCGAAGCGGTTGAACAGCGCCGGGAACAGCTCGAAGCCGGGGTCACCGGCGAGCGGCTTGGGGTCGATGGCCAGCCAGGGCTCCCGGCCGGCGCCGAGGACGTTGTCGTAGTGCAGGTCCCAGTGCAGCAGCCGGTCGCCGCTCTCGCCGGCGACCTCGCGCACGGCGGCGGCGCAGTCCGCGAGCAGTCGTCGGTCGTCTCCGTCGGGCAGCAGCCGCAGCGCGCCCGGCGTCCGCTCCAGCAGGGCTCCCGCGATGTCACCCAGCCGCCGTGTCCCGGCCGGGGCGGGTACGGACGTCAGACGGGCCAGCAGGCCGGCGATCACCTGGACGGCCTCGCGGGCGTCCGGCAGGCGCGTCAGCGGGCGGGCGGAGTCGAGCCGTTCCAGCAGCAGAGTGCCGGTCGGTCCGTCGTGCTCCAGCAGCCGTACGGCTCCCGCGCCGTCCCACGCGCGCAGCGCCGGCGCCTCCCCCGCGCTCTCCTCGTCGGGCAGCTGGAGCTTCAGGACGGCGGGCAGCCGGTCGGCGCACAGGACCGGCAGGACCAGCGCGCACACGCCGTGCATCGCCGGCCCGTCGATCCGCAGCCGCCACCGGTCGAGGAAGCCGGACACCTGCCGGGGCAGACCGGCGACGAAGGCGCGGCCCGCCGCCCCGTTGAATTTCTCCTGGGAAGCGGCCAGCGCGCCGGGCACCTCGATCACCCTGACGACCATACTTGCGCCTGTGAGCGGGGTCATGCGGATGCGGCGTGGGCTTCGGGCGGCGACGGCGTACGTCCGCAGCGCGCCGGGCACCTATGTCTGGCTGCTGATCCTGTTCCTGACCACCGTGGCCCTGCATCACATGTCGCCGCAGTTCGAGCAGCACTTCCTGCGCCACCGCTCGACGAACCTGCGCGAGCTGTCGCACGACCCGGTGCGGGTGCTCTTCTCCAGCGCCATGTGGATCGACAGCGGCCACTGGCTGCCGTACGCGGTCCTCTACACGGTCTTCCACGCCCAGGCCGAGCGCTGGCTGGGCACCCTGCGTTGGCTGCTGGTGTGCGTGACCGCGCACGTGCTGGCCACGCTGGTCGGCGAGGGCGCCCTGCTGTGGGCGATCCAGCGGCATGTGGTGCCGGAGTCGGCCGTCAACACCCTGGATGTCGGCGTGAGTTACGCCCTGGCCGGGGTGGCGGGGGTGCTGACGTACCGGATCGCCCGGCCCTGGCGGTACCTGTACCTGACCGCCGTCCTCGCCTTCTACGCCGTGTCGCTGGCGACCGGGCGCACCTTCACCGATCTCGGGCACTTCGCCGCCGTGCTGATCGGCCTGGGCTGCTGTCCGCTGGCCGGCGGCCGGGGCAGGCCGTGGAACCCGGGGCAGGCGCTGTCCGCGCTGAGGCGTTAGCGCCGGCCCTCGTGCCTCATGCCACCGGTTCGCGTACGGGCGTCTTCGCCGGGGCCCCGTGCTTGGGGGCCCTGCCCGTCACCATCAGGCCCGCGACCAGCCCGGCCAGCAGCATCACGGCGGCCGCCCACCAGATGGCGACCGTGTAGCCGTGGACGATGCCCTCCGGCACCACCCGGGCCCGGTCCGCCCCGCCGCGCAGATGGGCGGTGACGTAGGCGGCGCTGCTGGTCGTGGCGAGCGTGTTGAGCAGGGCGGTGCCGATCGAACCGCCGACCTGCTGCGAGGTGTTCACGGTCGCGGAGGTCACCCCCGAGTCCTGCGGGGCGACGCCCGCGGTGGCGGTGGCGAACACCGGCATGAAGGTCAGGCCCATGCCGAGGCCCATCAGCACCAGCGCGGGCAGCACCTCGCTCGCGTAGTGCGAGTCGACGGTGAGCCGGGTCAGGAGCAGCAGGCCGCCCGCGGCCAGGAGCATGCCGGGGACCATGAGCGCGCGCGGCGGCACGTGCCGCAGCAGCCGGGCCGAGATCTGCGTCGAACCGGTGATGACCGCGGCGGTCATCGGCAGGAAGGCGAGTCCGGTCCGCAGCGGCGAGTAGCCGAGGATGCCCTGCAGGTAGTACGTCATGAACAGGAACAGCCCGAACATGCCGACCACGGCCAGCAGCATGGTCAGGAAGCAGCCCGCCCGGTTGCGGTCCCGCAGGACGTGCAGCGGCAGCAGGGGCACCGGCGCCCGGCTCTGCCACCACCCGAACGCCAGGAGCAGTGCCGTGCCCAGGGCGTACAGGCTCAGCACCACCGGATCGGTCCAGCCGCGCGGTTGCGCCTCGCTGAACCCGTAGACGACGGCGACCAGTCCGCCGCAGCCCAGCGCCGCCCCGGGCAGGTCGAGGCGGGCGTCCGGCCGGCCCGGTCTGTCGCGCAGCAGGGCGAGGGCGCCGAGGACGGTGACGACGGCGATGGGCACGTTGACGTACAGGCACCAGCGCCAGTTGAGGAACTCCGTCAGCACGCCGCCGACGATGAAGCCGATCGCCGAGCCGCTGCCCGCCAGGGCGCCGTAGACGCCGAACGCCTTCCCGCGCTCCCCGGGGTGGGTGAAGGTCGTGGTGAGCAGGCTGAGCGCGGAGGGGGCGAGGACGGCCGCGAAGGCGCCCTGGAGGGCGCGGGCGCCGTAGAGCATGCCCGAGGACGTGGCCGCGCCGCCGAACGCGGAGGCGACGGCGAAACCGGCCAGTCCGACGACGAACGTGCGCTTGCGGCCCACCAGGTCGGCGATCCGCCCGCCCAGCAGGAGCAGCCCGCCGAAGGCGAGGGAGTAGGCGGTGATCACCCACTGCCGGTTGCCGTCGGACATGTGCAGGGCGTGTTGCGCGGAGGGGAGCGCGATGTTCACGATCGTCGCGTCCAGGACCACCATGAGCTGCGCGAGAGCGATCACGACCAGTGCCCACCAGCGGTGCCGGTCGGTCTCCTGGGACGAGGATTCACCTGTATGGGTGACGCTCATCTGGCCAGAAGACCATGAATCGGGAGGTATCGCATCCTCGTGCGGACCAGGGGCGCCGCGCGGCCGGAGAGGGAAGGGCCGGGGTTGTCAGTGGCGGGGTGCAGCATGGGGGCATGGTGAGCGGATCGAGCGGCAGGGCCGGTGTGAAGGGCGCGCGGCGGCCCGAGGTGCGGCTGCCGGCGCTGGAGGCGTACGGCGGCGGGGGGCTGGCGCCCGACGGGGACTACGACGGGCTGGAGTTCCGGGACGAGGACTTCGCCGGGCAGGACGGGGCGGGTGCCCGCTTCCTGGACTGCGCGCTCGGGGGCTGCGCGCTGGACGACACGTCGCTGCGCCACGCCCGCTTCCTGGACTCGGTCCTCACCGGCATACGGGGTGTCGGCACCGACCTCGCCGAGGCGACCCTGCGCGATGTGGAGGTGGTCGACGCCCGCCTCGGCGGTGTGCAGTGCCACGGCGCGGTCCTGGAGCGCGTGTGGATCCGCGGCGGCAAGATCGACTACCTGAACCTGCGCAGGGCCCGGCTGCGGGACGTCGTCTTCGAGGGCTGCGTCCTCGTCGAGCCGGACTTCGGGGGCGCCCGGCTGGAGCGGGTGGAGTTCGCGGACTGCGTGGTCAAGGGCGTCGACTTCAGCGCGGCGACGCTCTCGCATGTGGACCTGCGGGGCGCCTCGTCCCTGGAGATCGCGCGCGGCCTCGACCGGCTGGCGGGCGCGGTGATCAGCACCGGTCAGCTCCTGGACCTGGCGCCGGTGCTGGCGGCGGAGCTGGGGATCAGGGTGGAGGGCTGAGAGGGCCGGAAAGAGGGGGCTCGGAGGCGGCGGCTCAGGGGAGGGGATCAGGAGACGCGCGGGTAGCGGGCCTGGAGGGTCCAGATCGCCGGGTTCTCCGCCAGGTCCTCGTGCAGGTCGCACAGGTCGGCCACGAGGTCGTGCAGGAAGTCACGGGCCTCACGGCGCAGCGCCGTGTGCGAGAAGGACAGCGGGGGCTCCTCGGCGGGCATCCAGTCGGACTCTATGTCGACCCAGCCGAAGCGGCGCTCGAAGAGCATGCGGTCCGTGGACTCGGTGAAGTCCAGCTCCGCCCGCTGCGGACGGGAGGCGCGGGACCCGGCCGGGTCCCGGTCCAGCCGCTCGACGATGTCGCACAGGGCCCAGGCGAAGTCGAGCACGGGCACCCAGCCCCAGGCCGTGGCCAGTTCGCGGTCCGACTCGGTGTCGGCCAGGTAGACGTCGCCGCAGAACAGGTCGTGCCGCAGCGCGTGGACGTCCGCGCGGCGGTAGTCCGTCTGCGGCGGGTCGGGGAAGCGGTTGGAGAGGGCGTAGCCGATGTCGAGCACGTAGGTGATGGTGTCATGTGCCCCGCATAGGATCGCGCGCGTGTATCGATCCGCCCCGTTCGTCCGTACCGCCGCGGCCGGCTGCGCCCTGCTCGTGCTGACGCTGGCCGGGTGCGACGGCGGCGTCCGGGGCACCCCGGGCGGGACCGGCGTACAGGACCCGTACTTCCCCAGGGCGGGCAACGGCGGGTACGACGTCAGCCACTACGGCCTGACCCTCGACTACGACCCGGACCGGCGTCACCTCACGGGGACGGCGGTCATCACCGCCCGGGCGACCAAGGATCTGTCCGCCTTCGACCTCGATCTCAGCGGGCTCGACGTCCGGAGCGTCACGGTGGCGGGGAAGGCCGCCTGGTTCAGCCGGGCCGGGCAGGAACTCACCGTGCGGCCGCACGACGATCTGCTGAAGGGGGAGACGTTCAGCACGACGGTGCGCTATTCCGGGCGCCCGCAGGTCGTCGTCGACCCCGACGGATCGCGGGAGGGCTGGCTGCCCACCGCCGACGGTGCGCTCGCCCTCGGCGAGCCGGTCGGGTCGATGGCGTGGTTCCCGGGGAACAACCACCCGTCCGACAAGGCCGCGTACGACATCGCGGTCACCGTGCCCGAGGGGCTGCGGGCCGTCTCCAACGGTGAGTTGGGGAGCGAGACGACCAGCGGGGGGCGTACGACGTTCCGGTGGCGCACCGCCGAGCCGATGGCGAGCTATCTGGCCATGGTCGCGATCGGCCGGTTCGAGATCACCCGCTCCACGACGAGGAGCGGCCTGCCCGTGTACGTCGCCGTCGAGCCGTCCCAGGCGCGGGAGAGCCGGGCCGTGCCGGCCAGGATCCCGGAGGTCGTCGAGTGGGCGGAGCGGCGCTTCGGCCCGTATCCCTTCTCCTCCACCGGCGCGGTCGTCGGCCGTCGCGAGGACGCCGGTTACGCCCTGGAGACCCAGAACCGGCCCGTCTTCGCCGGCGCGCCCGACATCGCGACCCTCGTCCACGAACTCGTCCACCAGTGGTTCGGCGACTCGGTCACCCCGAAGAGCTGGCGTGACATGTGGCTGAACGAGGCCTTCGCGACCTACGCGCAGTGGCTGTGGGAGGAGGACCACGGCGGCCGGACCGCGCAGCAGGCCTTCGACGCGCTCCTGCGCGGCGACTACTTCACCGACGACGCCGCGAACGAGGAGGTGTGGGCCTTCCCGCCCGCGAGGCCCAGCGGTGCCGGGCACATCTCCGGACGGCCCGTGTACGAGCGCGGCGCGACGGTGCTGCACAGGATCCGCCAGGCGGTCGGCGACCAGGCCTTCCAGGACATCGTCCGGGGCTGGGCCGCCGCCCACCGCCACGGCAACGCGGACACCGCCGACTTCACCGCCTACGTGCAGAAGAAGGCCCCGGACACGGACTTCGCCGGGATCTGGGCCGACTGGCTGTACGGGGACGGCAGACCGGCGGGTCCCTGACCACGGCCGGCCGGCCGACCGTGATCGTCGGACCGGCCGGCCGTGGTCGCCGGATCGCGTCCGTCAGACGTTGACGCCGAAGTCCTGGGCGATGCCGACCAGGCCCGAGGCGTAGCCCTGGCCGACGGCGCGGAACTTCCACTCCGTGCCGTTGCGGTACAGCTCGCCGAAGACCATGGCCGTCTCGGTGGCCGCGTCCTCCGACAGGTCGTAGCGGGCGATCTCGGCGCCGCCGGCCTGGTTGACGATGCGGATGTAGGCGTTGCGGACCTGACCGAAGTTCTGGCCGCGGTTCTCGGCGTCGTAGATGGAGACCGGGAAGACGACCTTGTCGACGTCGGCGGGGAGCCCGGCGAGGTTGACGTTGATCGCCTCGTCGTCGCCCTCGCCCTCGCCGGTGACGTTGTCGCCGGTGTGGACGATGGTGTTGTCCGGGGTCTGCTTGTTGTTGAAGAAGACGAAGTGCTGGTCCGAGTAGACCTTGCCCTGCGCGTTGACCGCGATCGCGGACGCGTCCAGGTCGAAGTCCGTGCCGGTGGTGGTGCGGACGTCCCAGCCGAGGCCCACGGTGACAGCGGTCAGGCCCGGAGCCTCCTTGGTGAGCGAGACGTTGCCACCCTTGGACAGGCTTACAGCCATTGTTGGGAGTCCCTTCCCTCGTTGCGTATGCGGACGAAGCTACCGCCACCCATAGGAACGCCGAGGGGGGTCCTCCGAGTTCCGCGTCCCTTTACCTTTTTTACCCACCCGGATCGAACACGCCCGCGCCGAAAACATGATGACGTGACGGGGCGGGGAGGGGAACATGGACGACATGTCCGGTCCCCATCTCATCCGCGGCTCCGTCGCGCTCCCCGAGGCCGAACTGGCCTGGCGCTTCTCGCGGTCCTCCGGGCCCGGCGGCCAGCATGTCAACACCACGGACTCCCAGGTGGAGTTGCGCTTCGACCTCGCCAACACCGAGGCGCTGCCCGAGGTGTGGAAGCAGCGCGCCCTCGAACGCCTCGCGGACCGGCTCGTCGACGGCGTCATCAGCGTGCGCGCCTCCGAGCACCGGTCCCAGTGGCGCAACCGCGAGGCCGCCGCCGTGCGCCTCGCCGCGCTCCTCGCCGAGGCGACCGCGCCCCCGCCCAGGCCCCGCAGGCCCACCCGCATCCCACGCGGCATCAACGAGCGCCGGCTGCGCGAGAAGAAGCAACGCTCGCAGACGAAGCGGGGACGCTCGGGAAAGGACTGGGGCTGACCGGCGTCACGCCGCCGACGGGACGCCGACGCGACCGTGCGGTGGCCGGGCACGGCGCGCGGACGGACGCCGGCCCGGCTCGGCGGTAGCCGGACACCGGACGCGGTCCCGGCGTCAGCGCAGGTGGCGGTAGCGGCCGCGGTAGTACAGCAGGGGTTCGTCGTTCGTGCCGGGCAGGCGGGCCGTCAGGACGCGGCCGATGACCAGGGTGTGGTCGCCCGCCCGCACCCGCTGCTCGGTGCGCAGTTCCAGGGTGGCCAGGGCGCCGGTCAGCAGCGGGGCGCCGGAGACCTCGCCGCGGGTGTGGGGGAGGTCCCGGAACAGCAGGCGGTCGCTGACCCGGCCCTTCATGGCGAAGCGGCCGGCGATGGCGTGCTGGCTGTCGGCCAGGACCGAGACCGCCCACAGGGGCTGTTCGGCGAGCAGGTCGTCCATGCGGGAGCCCTCGCGCAGGCTGACCAGGGCCAGCGGCGGGTCCAGGGACACCGACATGAACGCCGTCGCCGTCATGCCCGCGTCCTCGCCGGCCGGAGCCCGCGGGTCGTCCGGGTCCAGCGGCGGCTCCTGCGCGGTCACCAGGACCACACCGGCGGCCAGCCTGGACATCGCGGCACGGAACTCCTCGTCGGTCACCCCCTCAGCATGCCCGGACGGCGGTCCCTGCCGCCCGAGCGGAGCCGGCTCGGCGGAGGTGGTGGGACAGGGGGCGGGCGGCACGGAGGAAGGGTTCAACACACACGGAACGCTAACCACCGGCCCGCCACCGCCGCATCGGACCCGGGCCCGAACCCGGACCTAGGACCAGCGGCCGAGCAAGTCGTGCATCATGTCCCCACAGCCGCGTGGCCCGCGTTCATCAAACGCACAGCGGAAAGACAGAAACCGCACTCAATCGTTCACGTTCATCTGTGACTTGAGTCACAAGAGCTGTGAATTGTTGACCCTGTGTACCGAGTGGGCTTCGCGCTGTGATTCAGTGGCTGAGAATGCGCAGACGATACGCCGAACAGCACCCTTGATTCGCTGGCGAGGTCTCGGGGGGAGGGCGAGCATGGAGACCGACTCGGAGCCGTACGTCCGCCTGGCGTCCTTGCGGAAACTTCACCAGGTCATGGCGGACATGAACACCGCGCGAAGCCTCGCGGACACACTGCAGACCGTCGCCGACGGCGTGGTGCAGGGCCTGGGCTACGAGCTGGCCTGCGTCAACCTCGTGCGCGCCGACGGCGACCTCGTGGTCGCCGCCCTGGCCGGGAACTCCGCCGCCGAGGCGCTCATCACCGGCCGCGTCGGCTCCCGGGAGTCCTGGGACCGCCGGCTGGCCATGGGCGAGCAGTGGGGCGGCCTGGTCTTCATACCCCACACCGAGGGCTGGGTCCTCGACGACGACGACGTCCCCACGTGGTACACCGACGGGCCCGCTCCGCGCTTCGAGGACGAGTGGCACCCCGCCGACCGGCTCTTCGCGCCCATGGACGTCCCCGGCGGAGCCGGCGGCTCCTCCGGCGAACTGCTCGGCGTGATCTCCGTGGACAGTCCGCGCAACGGCCGCCGGCCCGGCGCCTGGGGCCGCGAGGCCCTCCAGATGTACGCCTTCCAGGCGGCCATCGCGATCAGCAACGCCCGGCTGCGCTCCAACATGCAGCGCGCCCTCATACGCCTGGAACGCGAGCAGCAGGCCCTGCGCGCCAGCGAGGAGAGCTTCCGCCAGGCCTTCGAGTACGCGCCGTCCGGCATGGCCATCGCCGAGATGGGCGGTGACCAGCACGGCCGGATCCTGCGCACCAACGACGCCCTGTGCCGGCTCCTCGGCCGCCCCGCCTCCGCCATGCGCCGCTACTCCTTCTCCGACCTCGTCCACCCCGAGGACATAGGCACGCTGCTGCGGACCTCGGCGGAGGGCGGCCGGGCGGAGCTGCGACTGGGCCGCCGCGACGGCTCCTACGTCTGGGTGTCCCTGCGCAACTCCGTCGTCGCGGACGCCGCCGACGGGCCCCGCTTCCTCCTCACCCACGTCGAGGACATAGAGGAGCGCAAGCGCCGCGAGCTCCAGCTCGCCCACCGCGCCTCCCACGACTCCCTGACCGGTCTGCCGAACTCCGCCGAGCTGCGCGCCCGCCTGTCCTCCCGGCTGTGCCGGCGGTCCCAGACCGCGCACGGGGACGACCCCGAGTCGCAGGACACCGCACACGGCCACCCCGGCTACGACGTCGGCGACCACGGTTTCGACTTCCGGCCGGGCACCGAGGCGTACGACGCCTACGACCACCACGTGCACACCATCGCCCCCGAGGGCGACCACGACGACGGCACCAAGGGCCTCGCGGTCCTCTTCTGCGACCTCGACGGCTTCAAGTCGATCAACGACCGGTTCGGGCACAACGCGGGCGACGCGGTGCTCATCGAGGTGGCCCGGCGGCTGGGCAACGGCGTGCGCGACGGCGACACCGTGGCCCGGCTCGGCGGCGACGAGTTCGTGATCCTCGCCGACGGCCTCGGCCGGGCCGACGCCCAGGACCTCGCCGTACGGCTGCGCAACGAGATCATCCAGCCGATCCGTGCCGAGGGCCGGGCCGTCCGGGTGGGGGCGAGCTTCGGCATCGGGTGGGCCCACTGCGGAATGACGGCGGACGAAGTGTTGAAATCAGCCGACGAGCGGATGTACGTCGAGAAACGATCTCGTCCCAAACAACATCGCCGCGCCGGATGATCCGCAGGTCAGCCGACTTGTGCGGCGTGAGTCACCCGTTTGGGCCCGGCGGAGCGGGTAGGCTCGCATTTCTCACGACGTACCGCCCGACCCCGCACCTGTTGAGGAGTACCAAGGGATGACGCCCGGCAACAGCGGCGCGAGCACGCCCGAGGACGACGACCCGTTCGGTTACCTGTACGCCGACGGTCAGGCCAACGGAGCCCAGCCGCCCTCCGGCGGTTACGGCTACCCGAACGCGGTCAACCGGGTCCACACGGTCGGTCAGCGGCAGTACGGCCAGCAGCCCCCCGCGGCGCCCCAGGGCCAGGTCCCGCAGCAGCAGGGCACGTACGGCAGGCCGAACTCCCACTACGCCGCCCCGGAGACCCTTCCGGGCGGCGCGCCCACGGGCCGCCAGTCGGGCCAGGGCGGCGGCGGACGGGGTCCGAACACCAAGGGTCTGCTGATCGGCGCCGTCGCGGTGGTCGCCGCGGTCGTCATCGGCATCGGCGTGGCCATGCTCAACGGTGACTCCGACGACAAGGGCGACAAAGCGGGAGGCGACACGCCCCCGACGGCCACGCAGAGCACCGAGCCGAGCCCTTCGGCGAGCAGCAGCGCACCGAGCGACGGCGCGTTGCCGAAGACGGACGCCGAGGCGCTGGATCTCGGCGGCGGCGCCGCCAAGGCCTCGGACATCAAGGGCGCCCGGTCGGCCGGCGGCGTCTATGTGACGAACTTCAACAACGTCGGCGCCTCGGCCACCTGGACCGTCAACGACATCCCCGAAGACGGCAAGTACACCGTGTTCATCGGTTACGGAGTCCCGGGCAAGGACGGCACCGCCACTCTGACGGTCAACGGCACCGCGTCCGACAGCCCGATCAAACTGAAGAACTGGGCGCACGCAGCCGAGGGGGACTACGAGAAGGGCTGGACGAAGACCTTCAACTGGATGCAGCTCAAGAAGGGCACGAACACCATCAAGATCTCGTGCGAGCCGGGCGACCAGTGTGACGCGAACTTTGACAAGCTGTCGCTGGCCAAGGGCTGGGTCGACTCGGAATGACGCTCACGCCGCGCTGACCTCCCCCGTCACCGCCACCTGCCCCAGCAGCCTCTCGTAGGCGGCGCGGTCGAACTCGCCCGCCGCCGGGGACAGGACCGTCGCCGCCGACAGGGCGACCGCGCGGGTCAGGCGGTCCGGCCAGGGGAGGTTCTCCACCAGTCCTGACAGCAGGCCGGCGACCGCGGAGTCACCGGCGCCGGTCGGGTTGCCGTGGACGCGGGACGGCGGGGCGGCCCGCCACAGGCCGTCGGAGGTGTGCGCGAGCAGGCCCTCCGCGCCCAGGGAGGCGACCACCGCGCGGGCACCGCGCCGTCGGGCGTCCTGGCTGGCGCGCAGCGGATCGTGGGAGCCGGTGAGCTCGGCAAGCTCGTCCGCGTTCGGTTTGACGATGTCGGGGCGGGCCGCCATCCCCCGCCGCAGGGCCTCGCCGCTGGTGTCCAGCAGGACGGGGACCCCGGCCGCCCGCGCCGTCCGGACCAGACCGGCGTACGCGCCCACCGGCAGCCCGGGGGGCAGGCTGCCGCACAGCGCCACCGCCGACACCGAGCCGAGCAGGTCCTCGTACACGTTCTGGAAGGCGGACCACTCGGCGGGGCCGACGACCGGTCCCGGCTCGTTGAGCTGGGTGGTGTCGCCGGTGCGCGCGTCGACGACGGCTATGGTGCGCCGGGTCGCTCCCGCGACCGGGACCAGCGCGTCCACCACACCCGGTGCCTCGGACGCGAGCCGGTCCCGCACCTGGCGCCCGGTGGACCCGCCCGCGAAGCCGGTGACCGTCACCGCATGGCCGAGGGCCGCCAGCACCCGGGCCACGTTGACGCCCTTGCCGCCGGGGCGCTCGGTCACCTCCGACACCCGGTGGCTGGCGTGCGGCCGCAGGGACGGCACCCCATAGGTGATGTCGAGAGCGGTGTTCAGCGTGACCGTGAGGATCACCGGGCCGGCCTCCCCCGAGTAAGCGCGTGTCCGCCGCGAAGTTCCGAAGACACGATCATGCCAAAGACACGGCCCCGCCGCCCACCCCGCTGCCCGGCCACCGCGGCCGGGCAGACGGACGGATCAGCCCAGTTGGGGCTCAACCACCCAGGCGCCCCGCCGCATCACGCCCTTGAGGGCGAAGTCCTCGTCGAGCAGCACGAGATCGGCGTCCTTGCCGGGTTCCAGGGAACCCACCCGGTCGTCCATCCCGAGCAGCCGGGCCGGATTGGCGGACAGCGCGGCGACCACGTCCGTGACGGGCAGCCGGTCGACGGTCACCGCCCGGTGGAACGCCCGGTCCAGGGTCAGGGTCGAGCCCGCGATCGAGCCGCCCTCCGCCAGTCGTGCCACCCCGTCCGCGACCTCGACCTGGAGCGGGCCGAGCAGGTAACGGCCGTCGCCGACCCCGGCGGCGTCCATGGCGTCGGTGATGAAGGCGACCCGCTGTGCGCCCGCGTGGTGGAACGCCAGCTCCAGGGCGGCGGGGTGCAGGTGCACTCCGTCGTTGATCAGCTCGACCGTGACCCGCTCGTCCTCCAGCAAGGCCGCGATCGGGCCGGGGGCGCGGTGGCCCAGCGGCGGCATGGCGTTGAACAGGTGGGTGGCGACGGTGGCCCCGGCGTCGATCGCCTCCACCGTCTGCTCGTACGTCGCGTCCGTGTGCCCGATCGCCGCGATCACGCCGTGCTCCGTGAGCAGCCGTACGGAGTCGATGCCGCCGGGCAGTTCGGTGGCCAGGGTCATCATCCTGGCCCGGCCGCGGGCGGCGTCGATCAGCTTGCGCACCTCGGCGGGGTCCGGGGCGCGCAGCAGTTCCTCCGAGTGCGCTCCCTTGCGGCACGGCGAGATGAACGGCCCCTCGAAGTGGATGCCCGCGATCTCGCCCTGCTCGGCGAGTTCCGACAGCAGCCCCGCCTGCTTGACGAGGAGGCCCATGTCGTCGGTGACGGTCGAGGCGACCAGGGTGGTGGTGCCGTGCTCCCAGTGGGTGCGGACGGCGGTCAGCACGTCGTCGGCCGTGCCGGAGAAGGAGGCGCCGCCTCCGCCGTGGTTGTGGATGTCGACGAAGCCGGGGACCAGCCAGTGCCCGCGCACGTCGAGGGTCTCGGCGTCCTCCCGGGCGTCGCCGGCGATCCGCGTGCCGTCGACGATCACACGGCCGCCGTCCACGATCCCGGTGGGCAGCACCACCCGGGCTCCGGTCAGAACCTTGCTGGGGGCCATCAGGCGGTTACCTCCGGAGAAGTCGTAGAAGTGTTGAGCAGGTCCCAGGCCAGGAGCCCCGCGCCCAGGCAGCCGGCGGTGTCGCCCAGGGCCGCGGGGACGATCGACGGCAGCTTCTGGAAGGTGACGCGCCGCTGGACCGCCTCGCGCAGCGGCGCGAACAGCGTCTCGCCCGCCTCGGCGAGCCCGCCGCCGATGATCAGCGTGCGCGGGTCCAGCAGGGTGAGCGCGGTGACCAGCCCGTCGGCGAGCGCGTCCACCGCCTCCTGCCAGACCGTTTGCGCACCGGCGTCCCCGGACTCCACGGCCTTGGCGCAGTCCGCCGCGTCCGCGTCCGGGTCCCCGCATGCCTCGGCCCACGCCTGACTGACCGCCGACGCGGAGGCGAACCGCTCCAGGCAGCCGCGCTGCCCGCACGGACAGTCCAGGCCGCCGGGGCGTACGACGATGTGGCCGATCTCGCCCGCGAAGCCGTGCGCGCCCGCCTCCACCCGGCCGTCGATGCCGATCGCGCCCGCGATTCCGGTGCCCAGCGGCACGAAGAGGAACCGGTCCGCGCCCCTTCCCGCCCCGATCCGGCCCTCGGCCAGTCCGCCGGTGCGCACGTCGTGGCCCAGGGCGACGGGGGCGCCGAGCCGCGCGGCGAGCAGCTCGCGCAGGGGGACGTCACGCCAGCCGAGGTTGGCCGCGTAGGCGGCGATGCCGCGCGCCTCGTCGACGATGCCGGGGACGGCGACACCGGCCGCGGACGCCTCCTGCCCCAGGTGCCGGACGCCGTGGGCACGCAGTTCCGCGGCGAAGTCGAGGATGCCCTCGACGACGGCGTCCGGCCCGCGCTCGCGGCCGGTCGCCCGGCGGGCCCGGTGCAGCAGGGAGCCGTCGGCGGCGACCAGCGCGGCCTTCATCCCGGTGCCGCCCACATCGAGGGCGATGACGTGTTTCACGTGGAACAGTGTGGACCGTCGACCGGGAGAGGTCTAGTCCACTTGCTTGGTGCAGACCAATTGTGTCCACTTGGTGACGCGGGGACGGCCGGAACGGCGCGGACGGGCCCGGCGAGGGCCGCTGTCGGTGGCGGAGGCTACGGTGCCTGGTATGGACGACGACGAGGAGCAGGGGCTCGGCCGCAGGGAGCGCGGCATCCTCGCCCTGGAGCGCCGCGGCTTCACCGGCCCCGGCGCGAAGGAGCGCGCGATACGCGAGGAGCTCGGTCTGTCGCCGGTCCGCTACTACCAGCTCCTCAACGCCCTCCTCGACGACACCCGCGCCCTCGCCCACGACCCGGTCACGGTGAACCGCCTCCGCCGCGTCCGCGAGACCCGCCGCGCCGAGCGCTGAACCCGCGCCGGGCCGCGAACGCGCCCGAGCGCCGAGACCCGTGCCCGGCGGAGGAATGCGCCGGGCCCCGGAGGGATAGGTTCGCCCCATGGGTAGTCAGGACCGTCACTCCGCCGACTCGACCGCCTCCGTCTCCTCCCTGCCGGCGCCCGTCACCCGGGCGGGGCGGGACGGGCTCGCCGCGATCCTCGCCCGGCCCGAGCGCGCGCTGATCGCGCTCGACTTCGACGGGACGCTCGCGCCGATCGTCCCCGACCCCGACCAGGCCCGCGCCCACCCGGACGCCGTGCCCGCGCTCTCCGCGCTCGCCCCGAAGGTGGCCGCCGTCGCGGTGGTCACCGGCCGCCCGCCCGGCGTCGCGGTGCGCCACGGCGGCTTCGAGGGCGTACCCGGCCTGGAGCACCTGGTCGTCCTCGGCCACTACGGAGCCGAGCGCTGGGACGCCGCCACGGGCACGGTCACCGCCCCGCCCCCGCACCCCGGCGTCGCCGCCGTCCGCGCCGAACTGCCCGGCCTCCTCGACCGGACCGGCGCCGGGCACGGCGCCTGGATCGAGGAGAAGGGCCGCTCGGTCGCCGTCCACACCCGCCGCGCGGACGACCCGCAGGCCGCGTTCGAGGCGCTGCGCGAGCCCCTCGCCGGCCTGGCCGCCCGCCACGGGCTGATCGTCGAGCCCGGCCGCATGGTCCTCGAACTGCGTCCCCCGGGCATGGACAAGGGCGTCGCCCTCCTGGACTGCGCCCGCGACCTGGGCGCCACGTCGGTCCTGTACGCGGGCGACGACCTGGGCGACCTCCCGGCCTTCGCGGCGGTCGGCGAACTCCGCTCGGACGGAGTCCCGGGCGTCCTGGTCTGCAGCGGCAGTACGGAGGTCACCGAGGTGTCGCGGCGGGCCGACCTCGTGGTGGACGGCCCCGCCGGGGTGGTGGCACTGCTGAGGAACCTGGCCGACCGCCTCGCGTAGCCTCGCGTAGCCCCCCGTCCGTTCAGCCGCCCAGCTCCTGGAGCTGGTCCAGGAACCACTGGGCGGGCGGCAGCGCGGTCGCGGCCGCGGCCAGCCGCTTCGTCCGCTCCGCCCGCTCGGGATCCGGCATGTTCAGCGCCCGGTGCAGCGCACCGGCCGTCCCCACCACGTCGTACGGGTTGACGACGACCGCGTCCTCGCCCAGCTCCGCGTACGCCCCCGCCTCCCGCGACAGCACCAGCGCGCACCCCGAGTCGGAGACGACCGGCACCTCCTTGGCGACCAGGTTCATCCCGTCCCGGATGGGGTTGACCAGGGCCACGTCGGCGATCCGGTACGCCGCGAGCGACCGCGCGAAGTCGTCCTCCACGTGCAGCAGGACGGGGGTCCAGCCGGGCGTCCCGTACCGGGCGTTGATCTCCTCGGCCACCCGCCGCACCTGCTCCGTGTACTCCCGGTACACCGCGAGGTCCTGCCGCGAGGGGTAGGCGAACGCCACGTGCACCACCCGCTCGCGCCACTGCGGGCGCTGCTCCAGCAGCTCCCGGTACGCGTGCAGCCCCCGCACGATGTTCTTGGACAGCTCGGTCCGGTCCACCCGCACGATCGTCCGGCGCGGGCCACCGTCCGGTCCGGTGCCGATCTCCTCGCGCAGCGCCGCCATCCGCTCCTCGACGTCGGCCCGGTGCGACCGTTCCCGCAGGAACTCCGCGTCCGCGCCCAGCCCGTGCACCCCGATCCGGGTACCCCCGAGCCCGCCGACGAGCGCGTCGCAGCACCCGGCGAACGCGTCGGCCCACCGCTGGGTGAGGAAGCCCAGCCGGTCCGCGCCCAGCATTCCGCGCAGCACCTGCTCGGCGATGTCGTCGGGGAGGATCCGGAAGTAGTCCGCCGGCGCCCACGGCGTGTGCGAGAAGTGCCCGATGCGCACATCGGGCCGGAAATCGCGCAGCATCCCCGGCACGAGCGTCAGGTGGTAGTCCTGCACCACCACGGCCGCCCCCTCGGCCGCCTCCTCCGCGAGCGCCTCGGCGAAGGCCAGGTTGTAGGCCTCGTAGGACTTCCACAGGCGCCGGAACCCGGCGTCGAAGACCGGCTCCAGCGGGGTCTGGTACAGCATGTGGTGGACGAACCACAGCACCGAGTTGGCGATGCCGTTGTAGGCGTCGGAGAAGACCCGCGCGTCGATGTCGAGCATCCGCACCTGCTGCCCGCCGGTCGCCTCGGACGGCAGCCGGCGCCCGCCCTCGAAGCGGCCCGCCGCCTCCCGGTCGGCGTCGCTCAGCGCGGCGCACACCCACACCACCCCCGCCTCCGGGCCGATCGCGGAGAGCCCGGACACCAGCCCCCCGCCACCGCGCCGGGAGTGGAGTGAGCCGTCCTCGCGCACCTGATACGAAACCGGGCCGCGATTGGACGCGACCAGCACCTCGGCACCGTGCGTAGAAGCCATAAGCCTCAACCTAGCCCGGCCCCGAAACGCTCAAACGTACGGTTCCGCTTCGTAGCCGCCGGAAAGCGGGCGAGGCCGTTGTTTCACGCCACCTGCCGGGCCGCGTACTCCGCGACCTCGGCCATCGGCGGACGCTCCTCGGTGTCCACGGGGTGCGTCCGCGGCTCGAAGCCGTTCTCGCCGCGCTCGAACTGGGTGAGCCTGGGGCGCACGAGATGGCCGCGGGCCAGGCGGAGCTGGGCGGTGCGGTAGATCGCGGCGGCCATCCTGCCGAGCGCCTGCCCGTCCTGGTGCCGGTGCCTGCGCACCCCGACGTCGACCTGCGCGAGCGCGTCCAGGCCCACCAGGTGCAGCGCGTCGACCAGCATGCCCAGCTCGACGCCGTAGCCGACCGGGAAGGGCAGCTGTTCGAGGAGTGAGCGGCGGGCCGCGTACTCGCCGCCGAGCGGCTGCACGAAGCCGGCGAGCTGCGGCCAGTGCATGTTGAGCAGCGGGCGCGCCATCAGCTCGGTGACCCGTCCGCCCTGCCTGGCGGCGGCCGAGGCGGAGGCGTCCCGGCCGGGCACGGTGAAGGGGCGGTCGTACATCGCCTTGACCAGGTCGACGTCGCGTTCGGTGAGCAGCGGGCCCACGATGCCGGTGACGAAGTCGGAGGAGAACTCCCGCAGATCGGCGTCGACGAAGCAGATGACGTCCCCGCGGGTGACGAGCAGGGAGCGCCACAGCACCTCGCCCTTGCCCGGCACCGCGGGCAGGCGCGGCAGGATCTCGTCGCGGCGCACCACCCGGGCGCCCGCGGCGGCGGCCACCTCGAAGGTGCGGTCGGTGGAGCCCGAGTCGACGACGACGATCTCGTCGACGAGCGGCGCCCGCTCCACCAGGTCGCGGCGGATCACCGCGACGATGTCGCCGACCGTCGCCTCCTCGTTCAGCGCGGGCAGCACCACGGAGACCGACTGACCGGTGCGCTGCTTGGCCGCCAGGATCTGGTGCAGCGGCCGGTCGGCGACGGACCAGGAGCGGGTGGCCAGCCAGCGCTCGACTTCTTCCAGCACGGTCAGCGGCTCCTCACTGTCGTCCCGCGACTGTCGTCTCGCGGTGTCGTCTCGCGGTTCGGACGACCGTCTCCGCCGTCCTGGCCTTCCGTTACAGTCTTGAACAACGCGGACGACCATCCCATGCCGGGGGTCGACTCCGCCTCACAACCGAATACAGCTCATCCAGAGGGGCAGAGGGACACGGCCCGATGAAGCCCCGGCAACCCTCCAGCCGGTTCTCGTATCGACCGCTGTGCGCGCACAGCCGATCGTCCTCGCGAGGCTCCCGGCTAGGGAAGGTGCCAAATCCGTCTCACGGCGAGATGCGTCGTGAGGAAGATGAGGAGAAAGGGCCTCGCCTCACATGGCTGTGCAGACCGTTGCAAGCAGCACCGATTCCACCGTGGACCTCGGCCCCGCCGCGGCACTGAGCTGTCGCGAGTGCGGTCACCGCGTCCCTCTCGGCCCGGTCTTCGCCTGCGAGGAGTGTTTCGGCCCGCTGGAGATCGCCTACGACTTCTCGGCCTACGACACCGAGGAGCTGCGCAAGCGGATCGAAGCGGGCCCCGCGAACATCTGGCGCTACGCGCCGCTGCTGCCCGTCCCCGCGGACGTCGCCGGCAAGCCGAACCTGAACCCGGGCTGGACCAAGCTCGTCCAGGCCGACCGCCTCGCCGGTGAACTGGGCGTGACCGGCGGGCTGTACGTGAAGGACGACTCCGGCAACCCGACGCACTCCTTCAAGGACCGCGTGGTCGCCCAGGCGCTGGAGGCGGCCCGCGCCTTCGGCTTCACCACGCTCTCCTGCTCCTCGACCGGCAACCTGGCCGGTGCCGTCGGCGCCGCGGCCGCCCGTGCCGGACTGCGCTCCTGCGTGTTCATCCCGCACGACCTGGAGCAGGGCAAGGTCGTGATGGCCGCGATCTACGGCGGCGAACTCGTCGGCATCGAGGGCAACTACGACGACGTGAACCGCTTCTGCTCCGAGCTGATCGGCGATCCGGCCGGCGAGGGCTGGGGCTTCGTCAACGTCAACCTGCGGCCGTACTACGCCGAGGGCTCCAAGACGCTGGCGTACGAGATCTGCGAGCAGCTCGGCTGGCGGCTGCCGGACCAGATCGTCGTGCCGATCGCCTCGGGCTCCCAGCTCACCAAGGTCGACAAGGGCCTGCGGGAGCTGATCGAACTCGGACTGGTCGAGGACCGGCCGTACAAGATCTTCGGCGCCCAGGCCGAGGGCTGCTCTCCGGTGTCCACCGCCTTCAAGGCCGGCCACGACGTCGTGCGGCCGCAGAAGCCGGACACCATCGCCAAGTCCCTGGCCATCGGCAACCCGGCCGACGGCCCGTACGTCCTGGACATCGCGCGCCGCACCGGAGGCGCGGTGGAGGACGTGACCGACGAGCAGGTCGTCGACGCGATCAGGCTGCTGGCGCGGACCGAGGGCATCTTCGCGGAGACCGCGGGCGGTGTGACGGTCGGCGTGACGAAGAAGCTGGTCGAGAACGGCGTCCTCGACCCGACGAAGACCACCGTCGTCCTCAACACCGGCGACGGGCTGAAGACCCTGGACGCGGTGGCCGGCACCGGCCTGACCGCGACGATCCGTCCGACCCTGGACTCCTTCCGAGAGGCTGGCCTGGCATGAGCGTGACCGTCCGCATCCCCACCATCCTGCGCACCTACACCGGCGGGCGGGCCGAGGTGAGCGCCGAGGGCGCGACCCTGTCCGACGTCATCTCTGACCTGGAGAAGAACCACACGGGCATCGCGGCCCGGGTCCTGGACGACCAGGGCAAGCTGCGCCGCTTCGTCAACGTGTACGTCAACGACGACGACGTCCGGTTCGAGCAGGGCCTTCAGACGGCCACTCCGGACGGCGCGGGCGTCTCGATCATCCCCGCGGTCGCCGGCGGCTGATCATTACCTTCGGTAATTCCGGTCACGCAGAGTTCATCGAGTTGCCCCTTCCGTGAGAGATACGGAGGGGGCAATTCTGTGTGATTGAACGCGGTAGAGTTGGGGAACGCGCCCCCGAACTCGGAATCCGGGGCCATGGAATCCTGCCGTGGGCCCGGTAAGAAGTAGCCAAAGTCTGCGAGCCTTTTGTGGTATTTGCCTTGTTCGTGGGGCCCGAATTGCCCTGAATTCGCGTGAATTCTTCCTATATTCCGGACCGTGTGCGTCCAGATTTCTCGTCCGATTGACCTGTTGCAGAGGGCAGTTGGGCAGATACATTCGGCCGCGGTCGACGCGTTCCGGCGCACGCCCCCGATTCACGGGGGGTGAGGTCTGACCCGGGTCCGCGAAGTGCGGATCTGTGCAAGGGCCAGTAATAGGGGAGTTAGGCATGGCTCAGGGCACCGTCAAGTGGTTCAACGCGGAGAAGGGGTACGGCTTCATCGCGGTCGACGGTGGTGCGGACGTCTTCGTCCACTACAGCGCGATCCAGATGGACGGCTACCGCACGCTGGAAGAGGGCCAGCGGGTCGAGTTCGAGATCTCGCAGGGCCAGAAGGGTCCGCAGGCCGACATGGTCCGCGTCACGGCCTGAATCGCGCGACCACCGCAAGCGACGTTCTTCTTCGGAAGGGCCCGCACCTCCGCTGCCGGGGTGCGGGCCCTTCGCCGTGCCCGCGCCCCGCCCGGGTGTGCCGGCCTCGTGCGCGGCTCCCTCGCCGGGGCCGGCCGCCGGTGTTCGCGCGCGGCTGACTCCCCGCCGACCACCCCGAAGGCGCTTGCGCCCACCCGTCACCCGACCGCCACCCCTCATCGAGCCCGCTTCGCGGGCGCACCTTGCACTCGGAGGGGTCGAGTGCTAATCATTGGCGTTAGCACTCTGAAGGTGAGAGTGACAACGAAGGACCGGGTCGGTGAGGCCACGGGCCAGGTGGGGCAAGGAACCACCTCAGGCCGGGGCCGTCCGTCGCGGGCGCGGGCGCGGTCCGAAGGAATCACCCCCAGTCCTGGAGGGACCACTTCACATGGCCAAGATCATCGCGTTCGACGAGGAGGCGCGGCGAGGCCTCGAGCGCGGCATGAACCAGCTCGCGGACGCCGTCAAGGTGACCCTCGGCCCCAAGGGCCGCAACGTCGTCCTCGAGAAGAAGTGGGGTGCCCCCACGATCACCAACGACGGTGTCTCCATCGCCAAGGAGATCGAGCTCGAGGACCCGTACGAGAAGATCGGCGCCGAGCTGGTCAAGGAAGTCGCCAAGAAGACGGACGACGTCGCCGGTGACGGTACGACCACCGCGACCGTGCTCGCCCAGGCCCTGGTCAAGGAAGGCCTGCGCAACGTCGCCGCCGGTGCCAACCCGATGGCCCTGAAGCGCGGTATCGAGCGCGCCGTCGAGGCCGTCTCCGCCGCCCTGCTCGACCAGGCCAAGGAGGTCGAGACCAAGGAGCAGATCGCCTCCACCGCCTCCATCTCCGCCGCCGACACCCAGATCGGCGAGCTCATCGCCGAGGCCATGGACAAGGTCGGCAAGGAAGGCGTCATCACCGTCGAGGAGTCGCAGACCTTCGGGCTCGAGCTCGAGCTCACCGAGGGCATGCGCTTCGACAAGGGTTACATCTCCGCCTACTTCGCGACCGACATGGAGCGCATGGAGGCGTCGCTCGAGGACCCGTACATCCTCATCGCCAACTCCAAGATCTCCTCGGTCAAGGACCTGCTCCCGCTCCTGGAGAAGGTCATGCAGTCGGGCAAGCCGCTGCTGATCATCGCCGAGGACGTCGAGGGTGAGGCCCTGTCGACCCTGGTCGTCAACAAGATCCGCGGCACCTTCAAGTCCGTCGCCGTCAAGGCCCCGGGCTTCGGCGACCGCCGCAAGGCCATGCTCGGCGACATCGCCATCCTCACGGGCGGCGAGGTCATCTCCGAGGAGGTCGGCCTCAAGCTGGAGAACGCGACCCTGGACCTCCTGGGCCGCGCCCGCAAGGTCGTCATCACCAAGGACGAGACCACCATCGTCGACGGTGCCGGCTCGACCGACCAGGTCGCGGGCCGCGTGAACCAGATCCGCGCCGAGATCGAGAACAGCGACTCGGACTACGACCGCGAGAAGCTCCAGGAGCGCCTGGCGAAGCTCGCCGGCGGTGTCGCGGTCATCAAGGCCGGTGCCGCCACCGAGGTGGAGCTCAAGGAGCGCAAGCACCGCATCGAGGACGCCGTGCGCAACGCCAAGGCGGCCGTCGAGGAGGGCATCGTCGCCGGTGGTGGCGTGGCCCTGCTCCAGACCACCAGCGTCTTCGACAAGCTGGAGCTCGAGGGTGACGAGGCGACCGGCGCACAGGCCGTGAAGCTCGCCCTGGAGGCCCCGCTCAAGCAGATCGCCGTCAACGCCGGCCTCGAGGGCGGCGTCGTGGTGGAGAAGGTCCGCAACCTCACCCCGGGCCACGGCCTGAACGCCGCGACCGGTGAGTACGTCGACCTGGTCGCCGAGGGCATCATCGACCCGGCGAAGGTGACCCGTTCCGCGCTGCAGAACGCCGCCTCCATCGCCGCGCTGTTCCTCACCACCGAGGCCGTCATCGCCGACAAGCCGGAGAAGGCCGCCGCGCCGGCCGGCGGCGGCATGCCGGGCGGTGACATGGACTTCTGATCCCTCAAAGGATCGGATCCGTCCTTCACGTACCGAGGGCGGCACTCCCTGGAGACAGGGGGTGCCGCCCTCGGGCGTGTTCCGGGTCACAGGAGTGGATCAGTGGAATGCCGTGGCCGGTGGGGCAGTTGACGCCGGTGCCCGGCCAGGCGCGCGTGCGTGCCGGCCGGTACCGACCACGATTTCGAGGAGCCCCCCACCGTGACCGTCACCGCTTCCGAATCCGGGTCCGCGTCCCGCGCGGCCGAGATCCTCTCCCGCCCCGTCACGCTGAACGGCCTCACCGTCCCCAACCGGATCGTGATGGCGCCGATGACCCGGATGTTCTCGCCGGGCGGCGTCCCCGGCGAGGACGTGCTGTCGTACTACGCCCGCCGTGCCGCCGCGGGTGTCGGCCTGATCGTCACCGAGGGCACCTACGTGGGGCACGACTCGGCCGGGCAGAGCGACCGCGTGCCGCGGTTCCACGGCGAGGAGCAGCTCGCGGGCTGGGCGAAGGTCGCCGAGGCCGTGCACGCGGCGGGCGGCACGATCGTGCCCCAGCTCTGGCACATCGGCATGGTGCGCAAGCCGGGCCAGCAGCCGTTCCCCGAGGCGCCCGCCGTGGGCCCCTCCGGGCTGCGCATCGGCGAGTCCGAGGTGACCGGCAGGGCGATGACGCGGACCGACCTGGACGACGTCATCGGCGCGTTCGCCGAGGCGGCCGCCACCGCGGAGCGCATCGGCTTCGACGGCGTGGAACTGCACGGCGCCCACGGCTACCTGCTCGACCAGTTCCTCTGGGCGGGCACCAACCGCCGCACCGACGCCTACGGCGGCGACGCGGTGGCCCGTACGAGGTTCGCGGCGGAGCTCGTGGCGGCGGTACGCGCGTCCGTCTCGCCCGGCTTCCCGGTCCTCTTCCGGTACTCCCAGTGGAAGTCGGGAGCCTACGACGCCCGTCTGGCCGAGACGCCCGAGGAGCTGGAGGCGATCCTGTCGCCGCTCGCCGCGGCCGGGGTGGACGTCTTCCACGCCTCCACGCGCCGCCACTGGATGCCGGAGTTCGAGGGCTCGGACCTCAACCTCGCGGGCTGGACCAAGAAGCTGACGGGCAAGCAGGCCATCACCGTCGGCTCGGTGGGTCTGGACGGCGACTTCGTCAAGGCGTTCCAGGGTGAGGGCGCGGAGGTCGGCAGCCTCGACAACCTGCTGGACCGGCTGGAGCGCGACGAGTTCGACCTGGTGGCCGTGGGCCGCGCGCTGCTCCAGGACCCCGAGTGGGCGGCGAAGGTCCTCGGCGGCCGCTTCGACGAGCTGAAGCCGTACGACGCGGCGGCGCTGGAGACGCTGAGTTGAGCTGACACGAGTCGCGGGGCGGCGGCTGCCTCAGGGCGGGCGCCGCCCCTTCTCCTGTGTCTCTTCGGCCCGGCGGCCCGTCCGGACTCTGCCCCGGGGGCCTTCCCGGCGGGATATTCACTTGCTTAAGTCAATCAAGTCCAATTAAGGTTGCCTGAGTCAAGTACACCTGCTCTCCGACGGAGACCTTCCTTCATGTCCGACGCACTCGCCCGGCCCGCCGCGGCCGGGCAATCCGCGCCCCGGCCCAACGCCGTCGTGGCCGTACTCGCCTTCGGCGGCATCGTGGTCTCGCTGATGCAGACCCTGGTGATCCCGATCATTCCCGAGCTGCCCCAGCTCCTGCACGCCTCGGCGTCGGACACCGTATGGGCCGTCACCGCCACGCTGCTCGCCGCGGCCGTGGCCACCCCGGTCACGGGCCGCCTCGGCGACATGTACGGCAAGCGCCGCATGCTCCTGCTGAGCCTGGCCATGCTGGTGGCCGGCTCGGTCACGGCCGCGCTGAGCGACTCCCTGACGCCGATGATCGTCGGCCGGGCCCTGCAAGGCCTCGCCTCCGGCGTCATCCCGCTCGGCATCAGCATCATGCGCGACGAACTGCCCGCCGAGCGGCTCGGTTCGGCGACCGCGATGATCAGCGCCTCGCTCGGTGTCGGCGGCGCCCTCGGACTGCCCGCCGCCGCGCTGATCGCCGAGAACCTCAACTGGCACATGCTGTTCTGGGTCTCGGCCGGCCTGGGCGTCGTGGCGGCGGCACTGGTGCTGGGCCTCGTGCCCGAGTCGGCGGTGCGCACCGGCGGCCGCTTCGACCTTCCCGGCGCCATCGGTATGGCGGTGGGCCTGGTCTGCCTGCTGCTGGCGATCTCCAAGGGCGCCGACTGGGGCTGGGGCAGCGGCACGACCCTGGGCCTGTTCGCGGCGGCGGCCGTGGTCCTGGTCGTCTGGGGCCTGTTCGAACTGCGCGTCGAGGAACCCCTGGTGGACCTGCGCACCACGGCCCGCCGCCAGGTGCTGGTGACCAACCTCGCCTCGGTGGCCATCGGCTTCGCGATGTTCTCGATGTCCCTGGTCATCCCGCAGCTGCTGCAACTGCCCGAGCAGACCGGCTACGGCCTCGGCAGGTCGCTGCTGGCGTCCGGCCTGGTCATGGCGCCCTCCGGCCTGGTCATGATGGCCGTCGCCCCGGTGTCGGCGATCGTCTCGCGGACCAGGGGCCCCAAGGTGACGCTGATGATCGGCGCGCTGATCGTGGCCGCCGGCTACGGCCTCAACATCGCCCTGATGAGCGAGGTCTGGCACTTCGTCCTGACGTCCTGCGTGATCGGCGCCGGCATCGGCTTCACCTACGGCTCGATGCCCGCGCTCATCATGAGCGCCGTCCCCGCCTCCGAGACGGGTGCGGCGAACAGCCTCAACACCCTGATGCGCTCGATCGGCACGTCGGTCGCCAGCGCGGTCGCGGGCGTGGTCCTGTCCCACATGACCACCGCCTTCGGGCCCTACCAGCTGCCCTCCGAGGACGGCTTCCGCACGGTCCTCGCCATCGGCGGCGGCGCCGCCCTGCTCGGCTTCCTGGTCGCGTCCTTCATCCCGCGCCCGCGCCCCGCGGCGCCGGGGGAGCCGACGGCGGCCGGTGAGCCCGCGCCCGCCGGGGCGAAGGTGCCGTAGGCGCCGGCCCCACGCCCTACGGGTTGCCCGGGTTGCCCATGGGCTCGATGTCGGCCCGCGCCGGATGGCCCCAGATCCGCACCACCTCGTAGTCCGTGAACTCGTGCACGAGCCGGTAGGCGGGGGCGGCGCGCGGGGCCCGGAGCTGGGCGGCGATGAACAGCTCGGCCTCGCGCCGGTCCCGGCGCGGAGTCCCGCACAACTGCCACTCCCGCCCGTTCCACAGCTCCGGCAGCCACCGCTGCTGGGGCTGCGGCCGGTCCTCGCGGACGCCGTAGCGGGACGGGGCGGAGGCGGCGGGCCCGGCGGCGCGGCGCGCGTACGAGGCGTACGCCCCGTCGACCTCGGAGCGGCGGGCGGCCCGGCGCCGGGTCTCGCACAGCAGACACAGGTCGGGCGCGCTCTCGTCGACGGGCCCGTTCGGATGCTCGGGGCAGCGGGTGGCGGGCGCGGCCGTCGTGACGGTCTCGTCCAGCAGGTCGAGAGCGCGCCGGAGGTCCGCCTTCACCTCGTGGAGCCTGGCGTCGGGCGTCTCCGCGGAGAGCGCCTCGCCGTGCTCGCCGAGCAGACGCAGTGCCCGCCCGAGGGCGGTGAGCTGGGCGTGGTTCATGGTGTCCTCCAGCGTAGGACGCCCCGGCCGGTGGGGGAGCCCCCGGCCCGCCCGTTCGCTCCCGCCGCCGGTCACGGGCCCGCAGGCCTCAGTCCCTCGCCCGCTCCAGTGCCGCGCGCAGATGGCCGTCGGACTGCTCCAGGAGGCGGGTCGCCGTGGGGCCGTCGAGGCCGGCGAGGAGGACGAGGACGGCGGTCTTCACCTCGCCGTCCGCGGCCGCGAGGGCCCGTTCGATCTCGTCGTCCGGCGCGCCCGTGGCCAGGGCGACGATGCGCCGGGAGCGGGCGCGGAGCTTGTCGTTGGAGGCCCGCACGTCGACCATCAGGTTTCCGTAGGTCTTGCCCAGCCGGATCATCGTGATCGTCGAGAGCATGTTGAGGACCAGCTTCTGCGCCGTGCCGGCCTTCAGACGGGTGGAGCCGGTCAGCAGCTCGGGGCCGACGACGACCTCGATGCCGTGCTCGGCGGCGGCCGCCAGCGCGCTGTTCGCGTTGCAGGACAGGCCGACGGTCAGGGCGCCCAGGGCGCGGGCGTGCTCCACCGCGCCGATGGCGTAGGGGGTACGGCCGGAGGCGGAGACGCCCACCACCGTGTCGTCCGGCGTGAGGCCGAGGGTGTCGAGCGCTTCTGCCGCCAGCTCCTTGGAGTCCTCCGCGCCCTCGACCGAGGTCACCATGGCCTGCGGGCCGCCCGCGATCACCCCGACGACCTGGGAGGGGCGGGTGTTGAAGGTCGGTGGGCACTCCGAGGCGTCCAGGACCCCCAGCCGTCCGGCGGTGCCCGCGCCGGCGTAGACCAGCCGGCCGCCGCGCGCCATCCGCTCGGCCACGGCGTCGATCGCGGCGGCGATCTGCGGCAGCCGCTCGGCCACGGCGGTGGGCACGGTGGCGTCCTCGGCGTTCATCAGCCGGGCGATCTCCAGCGTCGGCAGCCGGTCGATCTCCGCCAGCTCGGGGCGGAACGCCTCGGTCGTCAGTGACTCCAACTCGGAGCGCAGCTCGCGGTAGTGGGGCGTGGAGGTCATGAGGGGGCGGCTCTCTCGTGCGATGCGGTACGGCTGACCGTGCGGATCCGGGCTGGTTCGGTTCTCGGCTGCGAGCGTCGCGAGCGCGGCGAACGCTACGAGCGGTGGGTCCCGCCCCGCGGGCTGTGCCGGTGGGCGAGCGCCTCGTAGGACGCGGCGAGCGCGGGTGCCGCCGTCTCGTACGTCCGCTGTGCCACCCCGACGAACAGGCAGTCCACCACGAGCAGTTGGCTGGTCCGGGAGGACATCGCCGCCGGGCGCAGCTCGCTCTCGCGGGCCGTGGAGGTGGTCAGGACGTGGTCGGCGTACTGAGTGACGGGCGCGGTGGGCCGGCCGGTGATGGCGACGGTGGTCGCGCCGCGCTCGAAGGCCACCCGCAGCGGTTCGATCACGTCCCCGGTCGAACCCGAGTGGGTGATGGCGATCGCCACGTCCCCCGCGCGCAGTTGCACCGCGTTGGTGACGGCGAGGTGCGGGTCGCTGTGCGCGTGGGCGACCAGCCCTATGCGCAGCAGCTTCTGGGTGAGGTCCTGGGCGACGAGTCCGGAGGCGCCGATGCCGTAGACGTCGGTGCGGCGGGCGGCGGCCAGCGCGGTGACGGCCGCGCCGAGCTGGATGGTGTCGAGCCCTGCGGCGGTGTCGGCCAGGGTCTGCTGCTCGTCGTAGGCGAGCTTGGCGACGACGTCGGCGATGGGGTCGTCCACCGCGATGTCGGTCGTGATGGCGGGCGCGCGCCCCGACTGCTGCTGGGCGGCCAGGCCCGCGAGGGCCAGGCGCAAGTCCCGGTAACCCGGATAGCCCAGCAGACGGGCGGTGCGGACGACGGTCGCCTCGCTGGTGCCGGTGAGTTCGGCGAGGCCGGTGACCGTGAGGGCCGCGCAGCCGGCCGGGTCGCCGGCGACGGCCTCGGCGACCCGCTGCATGGAGCGGGTCATCGAGGGCGCGAGCGTGCGCACCTTGGCCGCGAGGGCGGCGGGGGCGGGGGGCGTGAGGCCCGGGGCGCCCACGCCTGCGAAAATTTCCTTCACGTCCTGGGTCACACGATGAAAGGTATTTTCCGTACGGTCGCGGGGTCAAGGCCGCGCGCAGAGGCCCCGAAGGCCGGGCGCGGGCGTCAACGCACCTCCTTGCGCGCGCCGCGCAGGATCGCCGCCGCCAGGCAGCCGAGCGCCAGCACCACGGCGACGGCCAGGGCCCGTTGCGCCTCGTCGGTCGCCGTGTGCCGCAGGAACGCGTCCGGCGCCCGCGTCAGCTCGGTCGGGAGCCAGCGCGACATGTGCGGCACCGCCCCGAGCAGCGGGAGCGTGAACAGCACGAGCAGCGCGTACCCGACGGTGCCGAGCGTGCTGCGCGCCAGTGTCGCGGCCAGTGCCGTGACCGCCACGGCGAACACCAGGTACACCGAACCGGCGAGCGCCGTCCTTCCCATGGCCGCCGTACCGGGATCGCCCAGCAGGACGGCCGTCTCGTACCAGGCGGCGAGCAGCCCGGCCAGATAGCCGCCCACGGCCCCGACGGCGCTGACCGCGAACCTCGGCACCAGCAGGTCGCCGAAGCGCCGGGCGCGCGTGCGGTAGAAGACCGACAGGGCGGTCCCGGCGTCGATCGAGCACGCGTACGCCGCCACGACGACGGTCACGATGAGGCCGATCCCGAGCGCGTTGCTCACGTACTGGACCACACCGTCCGCCGGGACCGGGGGCGGAAAGACGATCTTCACCCGTTGGCCCGAGCTTCCGGCGTGGTTCAGCAGCTCCCCGGAGTACCGGGCGAGCAGCGGCCCGGCGAACCCGAAGAGCACGAAGACGCCCAGCAGTGCGATCAGTCTCTTGGTGCGCAGCAGCCGGAGCCACTCCACCCGCCACAGCGAAAGCTCGTTCACGCCGCACCCGTCCGATCCGCGTCCCGCTGGTCGTCCTTCATGTCCTGCACGTCCCGCACGCCCTGCTCGTGCTCCGCGTCCCGTCCCTGCCGTCCGCCGGTCAGGGCGAGGAACGCGGCCTCCAGGTCGGCGTCGACCGGGTGCAGGCTGATCAGAGCGGCGTCCGCCTCGGCGATCGCCCTGGGCAGCCGACGCTCGCCGACCGCCGTGCTCGCCGCCTCGACGCGCACGGACCCGTCGGAGTTCACCGCCACCGAGGTGACCCAGTCCTGCCGCCGCAGCAGTTCGGCCAGCCGCTGCTCGCCGCCCCCGCGCAGCCGCACCTCCCAGGCCGGCTGGAGGAACCGGTCGATCAGATCGCGTACCGGCCCCTGGAACAGGAGCCTGCCCCGGTCGAGCACGCCCACCGTGTCGGCGACCCGCTGGACGTCCGCCAGGACATGGCTGGAGAAGATCACGGTGCGGGTCCGGCCGAGCCCGGCGACCAGGGACAGGACCTCCGCCCGCCCGGACGGGTCGAGCGCGCTGGACGGCTCGTCGAGGATCAGCAGCTCGGGGTCCAGCGCCAACGCCACCGCGAGGCCCAGGCGTTGCTTCATCCCGCGGGAGAAGCCGCCCGTGCGCCGGCCGGCCGCCTCGGTCAGGCCGACCTCGGCGAGGACGGCCGCGACCGGGTCGGGGGCGTCCGAGCCGTGGTCGTGCTTCGTACCGCGGCGGCGGCGCCCGTCACGCGCGGCCAGACCGCGGGACTGGCGCACCACCTCGGCCGCGGTGAGCCAGGGTTCGAACTCGGGGGTGTCGGGGCAGACCCCGATCCGTCCCGCGTCGATCGACAACCGGATCTCGCCCGCGTCGGAGCGGCGCAGACCGGCCACGATGGACAGCAGCGTGGTCTTGCCCGCGCCGTTGGGGCCCACCAGACCGTAGACACCGCCGCGCGGCACCTCCAGGTCCACGCCGTGGAGCCCCGCGCCGTTCCCGTAGTCGCGGACCAGACCCGCGGTGACCACGGCCGACCCGTTCATCGGTTCTCGCTCCGCCCCGCCACCAGGTAGGCGATCGGGCCAAGAGGGTTCACGCACAGGCAGATCAGCACCCAGGCCCAGCGGGGCAGGTGACGCGTGTTCCGGTGCCGTGCGACGTCGACGAGGCAGTACACGAGGAGGGCGAGTTCGGCGACCAGCAGGGGCGCGATCGCGGCCCAGGGGATGTCCGAGGCATGGAGGGTTGAGGCAAGCACGAGACGGTCTTTCTGTGGGCGGGCCGGCTGCGGGGAGAGGCGTTGGGGGAAAGAGCTGCGGGGGGAAAGAGCTGCGGGGGAGAGAACGGGGGAGGCGGAGCGGCCGGATCAGGGCGTCCCAGGTGTCCCGGCCGTCACGGCGTCTCGGGCGGGAGGATGTGCATTCCACCGACCTTCTCGTCCATGTCGAACGCGACCCGGGCCTTCATCTCACCGGTCTCGTAGCGCAGCGGGATGTCCACGACGGTGTGGTCGCCGATGCGCCGGACGAACGGCTCGCCGTCGCCGAAGCCCTCGAACGCGCCGACCAGGCCGGCCACGCCGGCCAGGGCGTTGCCCCGTACCTCGTCGGTGAAGGCCGCCAGGACCTCGGCGTTGAAGGACGGCCGGGCGTCGTCCATCCGGCCTTCGAGGACGGCCGTGACGATGTCGAGGGCGCGCTCCGCGGCGTCGGTCATGTGCACTGTCTTGTCCATGGGTTCTCCTGTTCGGGGGTCGATGGGCTTGCCGAACCGCTGGAAGGCGGCCTGGCGGGTGACTCCGAGCAGGTCCCCGACCTCCTGCCAGGTGTGGCCCGCGTCCCGGCTCTGCTGCACGCAGAGCTTCAGCACCTGTCCGGCCAGGCCGTCGATCTCCTGGGCGCGCCGGACCAGTTCGAGGTAGTCCGGTGCGGTTAACGGGCTGCGCGCCGCCGAGGCCAGGGCCGAGGCGTGCTCGGCGAGCCGCGCGCTCAGGGAAGTGAGGGGGAGGGAATCGGTCACGCGTAAAGGGTGCCTTTACGGCCGCACGCGTGTCAATAACTTGTTTACGTCGATGACGGCGGGTCCGTGACTTCCGGGTGACAATGGGGGACATGGAACCCATCAGCCCCCTGGAGCAGGCCCTGCATGCCGCCCGCGCCCTGGTGCTCGCCGACCTGGTCGCCGGCGAGGTCGCCGACGCGGACGTGGTCTCGCTCGTGGAGGACTCCGTCGTCCAGCGCCGCTGGTGGGTGGAGCAGTGGCCGGAAGGCGCGCGGTACGTCGCGGGTCTGGTCGCGCAGGACGTCCAGGACGCGCTCCTGGAGAGGTACGGCCGCTGGCCGCTGTGCCCGGTGTGCGGCTACGGCGACCCGCACGCGCTGGACGTCGAGCCGGAACTCGGGCCCGACCCGCACTGGGTGTGCGCCAAGGCGGGCGTGAAGGTGGCGGCGGTGGGCGCCCTGTCGGAGGCGACCGGCCGGAGCGCGACGTCGTGACGGCGCCGCGCCGGGCGGCCGCGCCATGACCCTCTACATCGACCCGCCGTCCTGGCCGGGCCACGGCCGTATGTGGTCCCACCTGGTCAGCGATGTCTCCTACGACGAACTGCACACGTTCGCCGAGGGGTTGGGAGTGCCCCGCCGGGCCTTCGAGCGGGACCACTACGACCTGCCCTCCCACCGGTACGCCGACGCGGTGACGGCCGGCGCGGTCGAGGTCAGCAGCCGCGAGGTGGTGCGGCTGCTGTACGCCGCCGGGCTGCGCCGCCCCAAGCGCCGTGTTCAGGGCCGGAGTTCGTAGGAGATCTCCTCCTCGCCCTCACTCACGGCGACGAAACCGGCGCGGGCCAGGACGCGTTGGGAGGGCACGTTGTGCCGGTCCACGGTCGCGATCAGCGTCCGCAGGCCGTCCCGGGCCGGCGCCCAGGCCGACAGCGCGCGCAGCGCCTCGGTCGCGTAGCCGTGGCCGCGGGCGGACACGGCGAGGTCGTAACCGACCTCCGCGCGCCCCTCCTCGTCGGGCGGACCGTGGAAGCCGATGCCGCCGACCGCGCGGCCGTCCTCCTGCCGCACCAGCACGAACATCCCCCACTCGGGCCGGTGCACCCCGGCCTCGTACGCCTTCACGGTCATCCCGGCGGCGTCCCGCGTGCCCTCGTAGGGGCCGCCCTCGGCCCACGTGAACCCGCCGTCACCGCCGGCGCCCAGATCGCGGGCGGCGGCGGGGGTGACACCCTCCAGGGTGAGCCGGCCGGCGGGGATGGCCGGCGGATTGCTCCAGCGCCATTCGGTGACCGGCGGCCGGCCGGGGAGGTCGCCGCGGCCGGTGGCCCACAGCAGCGTCGGCCAGGGCGCGGAGCCCGGCCGGACGTGCGGGAAGAGCCGGGTCAGCACGTCCTCGCACAGCTCGGCGGGCGGCTCGTAGGCCAGGTTCAGGCCGGTCGCGATGTCGTGCGTGTGCAGCAGTACCTCGGCGACACCCATCGCGGCGAAGCCCTCGCGGTTCGCGCTGCGGAAGGGGTACGGGTGGAAGGCCCGGACCTCGGGCGGGGTGGTGCGGACGGCGGCGGTGAGCAGGGCGCCGGTCGTCTCGATCACGTCCAGGACGTCCGCGTTTCCGGTGCCCTCGTCGAGGGTGATCCCGAAGGGGACGTAGGCGCTCCGCGCCCGCCCGGTCAGCTGCCCGGCGTACGCGAGGAGATCGCTCGCGATGTGCTCGGCCGTCCGCCGGCAGCTCCACTCCAGCCGTCCGGCCGTCGCCCCGTCCCAGTCCCGGTCCGTCGCCGTGCCCAGCAGCGCCACGGCGCCCGCGACGGCCTGCTCCACCTGTTCTCCGCCCCATGTACCCATACGGCGCAGGGTAGGGGCGGTGGTGCCCTCAGAGCGACAGCATTTCCAGCTCGGAGTTGACGTTGTAGCGGGCGGTCGCCTCCCAGTGCTCCGCCCCGTACGGGGTGCGGAACAGCCGGGGCAGGGCGAGGAGCTGCCGCAGGACGGAGGCACGGCCCTCGCGGAAGGCGTCGTTCGGGACGAAGTGGTACTCCTCGCGGACCCCGGCCGCGTAGGCGGCGTACGCCGACGGCGACGCGGCCAGGATCGCCAGGTCGGCGTCGCACAGCACCTGGCCGTCACGGTCGTCGTCGGCCGGGTCGTGGGTGACGGTGAGCCGGACCAGGCGGGCGACCTCGGTGGTCCTCTCGGCCGGGACCCCGGCCTCGGGCAGCGCGCGCTCGGCGAGCCGCGCGGACCGCTCCTCGTTCTCGGACCGCTCGGGCAGGTAGACCGCGTCATGGAACCAGGCAGCCAGCCGCACTACGTCCGGATCGTCGGCGTACCGCTCCAGCACGTCGACGCGGTCGAGGACGGCGGCGAGGTGCGTGAGCGTGTGGTAGTGCCGCTGCGGCTCCTGCCACCGCGCGAGCAGGTTGTCGGCATACGGCACGGGATCGGGGCCACCACCGGGACCCCGGGCACCCTCCAGGGCCCGGGTCCAGCGGAGGCGCAGGGCGTCGAGATCGGCCATACGGTCATTGTCACCGTTGCCGGACGGTGTTCCTGCCGGGTCGGTTTGCCCGGTGGTGGGTGGGCGTAGGTTTAGATTGGACTAGACCTGTCCGCTTCAGGGGAAACGAGGGAAGGGCTCCTATGAGCATGCGTGCAGTCCTGGAGGTGATCGCGCTCGATGCCGGGGACGCGGTCGCCGCTCAGGCCGGAGGCGCGGACCGCCTCGAGCTGGTCACCGACATGGCGGCCGACGGGCTCACCCCGCCGGTCCGTACCGTCGCCGGGATCCGCGCCGCCGTGGACATTCCGCTGCGCGTGATGATCCGGCTCGCGGACGGGTTCGGCGCGGGGGGTGCCGGGGGTCTGGACCGGCTGGCGGGGGTCGCGGGGGAGATGCGGGCGGCAGGCGCCGAGGAGTTCGTGCTGGGGTTCCTGGACGAGCAGGGCGGGGTGGACCTGGGGGCCGTCGAGCGGGTGGTCGCCGAGCTGGACGGCTGTCCGTGGACCTTCCACCGGGCGATCGACCGCGCGGCCGACCGGGACGTGCTGCGCAAGCGGCTGGACGGGCTGCCGGGGCTCGACGCGTATCTGACGGCGGGCGCCGCCTCGGGCGTGGACGAGGGGCTGCCCACACTGATCGCGGAGGCCGCGCGGGGCGGGGAACCCGGCTACCAGCCGCAGATCATGGTCGGCGGCGGCCTGCGGCTCGACCATGTGCCCGCGTTGCTCACCGCCGGGATCGGCGCCTTCCACATCGGCGGTGCGGCCCGCCCCGACGGCTGGGACGGACCGGTCTCCGTCGAGGCGGTCGCGGAGTGGCGCGCGGTGCTGGACGGGGCGGGGGTTCGGCAGCCCACGGGCTGAGAGGCGGTGCCTGGCCGGGGTGAGCGTGGGTCCGGGTCCGGGTCCGGGTTCAGGCCCGGGTCCGGGTAATTCGTACGCCTGGCCCATTCCGGCCAGGCACGATGTCGTTCATGACAGCAACGTCCCCTGACCCCACAGGGCTGCCCTATCACCGCATGGCCCGCTACTCACCTCACCACCGCTGGTGGCGGCCACTCGTCGGCACGGTGGTGCTGACTTTCGTATCGCTCCTGGCCACCGGGGTCCTCTACCTCATCACCGATGAGATCGGCTGGGCCGCCGGTTACCCGGAACTGCCGGACGGCGGCGCCGACTTCGGTCCGCTCGCGAACACGGGCCTCGACCTGGCGTTCATAGCCCTGGACCTGCCGCTGGTCCTGCTGGTCGTCCTCTGGCTGGGCCGGCGCCCGGCCGGCACGGTGGCCTCCGTCACCGGGCGGCCGCGTTGGCGCTGGCTGGGCTGGTGCCTGCTGGCCGCCGTGCCCCCCATGGTGCTGCTGCCGGTGGTCGCGGGCTTCCTGCCGGGCGACGAGGGCGACGGTGGCGGGTCCGACGTGTGGGCGGGGTGGCAGACGTTCCTCGTCTCCCTGGCCATGCTGGCTGTCCTCGTGCCGTTGCAGTCGGCGGCGGAGGAGTACGTCTTCCGCGGCTGGCTGCTCCAGGCGGCCGGGGCGTACCTCCGGTCCCCGTGGCTCGCGGTGCTGCCGCAGGCGGTGCTCTTCGCGGCCGCGCACGGCTGGGGCACGCCGTGGGGCTTCGCCGACCTTCTGGTCTTCGCAGTGGTGGCGGGGCTGCTGACGATCCGCACGGGCGGCCTTGAGGCGTCCATCGCCCTGCACGCGCTGAACAACCTGCTGGCCTTCGGCGTGTCCGCCGCGTACGTGGACGGGCTGGCCTCCGACGAGACGGCGGCGGACGCCTCCTGGCAACTGGCCCTCATCGACATGGTCTCGGTACTGCTCTTCGCCGCGATCGTGCTGCGGCTGGCCCGGCGACGCCACCCACAGCACCTGTCCGCCCCGACCCCCGAGCCGATCCACGCCTCGCCGCAGGGCGCGTACTGGCCGTATGGGCAGGTGCCGGGGGCCTACGGGCCGTACCAGCAGCAGGCGCCGGCCGGGTACGGACCGTACCCGCAGCAGTCCGGAGCGCCGTGGCCGTACCCGCAGCAGCCGGGTGCCCATGGGGCGTACACGCCGCCGACTGGTGCGCAGTGGCCCTACGCGCCGCCGCAGGGCAACCCCGGCCCGTACCCGCCGCCGCCCCCGAACGCGACCGTCCCCGGCCCGGCCGCCGCGCCGGGCGCAGCGCCGTCCGGCCCTGGTGGGACCAGCCCTGCGGGGCCCGGCGCCGCGCCTTCCGGCGCTGATGGGCCCGGATCCGCCGCGCTCGGCGGCGCGTCCGGTGCCGCCGCGTCCGGTTCGGCTGCGCCCGGCGCGCCCGGCCCCGCCGAGCCCGGCGCCGAGACCAGTTCCGCCGCGTCCGGTTCGGCTGCGCACGGCGACACGTCCGGCCCCGCCGTGCCCCGCCCCGCCGTGCCCGGAGACGCGCCCGGCCCGGATGGGCGCAGTCCTGCTGCGACCGGTGACGCACTCGGCCCCGAGGGGACCGACCCCGCTGCCCCCGCCCCCGCCGACCCGTCCCCCCAGCAGCCCGGCGGGGCTCAGGAGAGCTGATCGGGCAGTGGGGTCGCGTGGGTGACGATCAGGCCCGAGACCGCTCGGGTCAGGGCCACGTACAGGCGGCGCAGGCCCGTGCGTTCGTCGGGTTCGCCGGTGACGACGGACCGGGGCTCGTCCAGGACCACGTAGTCGTACTCCAGGCCCTTGGCGAGGGAGGCCGGGACCAGGGTGAGGCGGGTCTCGGCCGTCGTCTCCGCGCCGGGGTCGAGGTACGGCAGGCCGGCCGCCGTCAGGGCCTCGGTCAGGGCCGGGACGCGGGCGTCGGCGGCGATCAGGCCGACCGAGCCCTCGTTGCGCAGCAACTCCTCGCAGGCGGTGACCACGTCGGCGTCCCCGGCGGCGGGGCGGATCTCGAAGAAACCCGGGTTCTCACGCACCGACGCGACGGGCGCGAGGCCGGGCGCGATGTGCGGCAGCAGCCGGGAGGCGTACGTGATGACGTCCGTCGGCACGCGGAAGCCCGCCGTCAGCTCCTCGATCAGGCCGTCGGACTTGCCGAGGTGCGCCAGCGCCTCCTCCCAGGTACGGGTGGCCCACGGCGTGGTGCCCTGGGCCAGGTCGCCGAGGACGGTCGCGGAGCCGGTCGTGCAGCGCCGGCCGACCGCCCGGTACTGCATGGGGGAGAGGTCCTGCGCCTCGTCCAGGACGACATGCCCGAGGGAGTGGGTGCGCTCCACCAGGTCGGCGGCCTCGTCGACCAGTACTGCGTCGGCGGCGGACCACTTGGCCGACTTCACCGACCGTACGGGCCTGGCCCACAGGAGCGTCTTGCGCTCCTCCTCGGTGAGGATCCCGTCCGCGTGCTCGGCGAGGAAGTCCGCGTCCGTCAGCAGCCGCAGCACCAGTTTCGCCGGGTCGACCGGAGGCCAGACCGCCTTGACGGCCGCCTTGACCGCCGCGTTGCGGGCCACCGCGTCCTGCACGCGGTCGTCGGGGGCCTCGCCCGCCCGCTCCATCTGCACCAGCACGGCGTGCGCGATCCGCTGCGGCAGTGCCTCGCGGGCGGCGCCGTAGCGGATGCCCCGGTTCAGCAACTCGCTGACGATGTCCTCGAGTTCGTACGCGGGAACGCGCCAGCGACGGGAGCCGCGCACCACCACGACCGGTTCGGTGGGCATCGTGACATGGGAGTACAGCGCCCTGCGGAGCACCTCGGCCATCCGGGCGTCGCCCTTGACGATCGCGGTCGCCGCGTCGTCCGCGCCCCGCACCTCCACATGCGCCACGAGATCGTCGACGGTGGCCTGCTGGACGGTCAACTCACCGAGTGCGGGCAGCACTTGCTCGATGTAGTGCAGGAAGGACCGGTTCGGCCCGATCACGAGGGTGCCGGTGCGGGCCAGCCGCTCGCGGTGGGCGTAGAGGAGGTAGGCGACGCGGTGCAGGCCCACGGCGGTCTTTCCGGTGCCGGGGCCGCCCTGGACACAGACGGTGCCGGACAGCCCGGACCGCACGATCTCGTCCTGCTCGGGCTGGATGGTCGCCACGATGTCGCGCATCGGGCCCACACGCGGGCGTTCGATCTCCTGCTGGAGCAGCCTGCTGGTGGTGGCGGCCCCCGACGGCTCAGCCGGGTCGGACAGGTGCTCGTCCTCGTACGCCGTGAGGTCGCCGCCGGTGTAGCCGAAGCGGCGGCGCAGCCCGACGTCCATCGGGTCCTTCTTGGAGGCCCGGTAGAACGGCTGCGAGACCGGTGCGCGCCAGTCGATGACCATGGGGTCGCCCTCGGCGTCGTGCACGTGCCGCCGCCCGATGTGCAGTGTTTGATAAGCGGCCTCCGGCCGCGGGCGTTCCCCTTCGGCGCCCTCCGCCCGGTCCGCGCCAGGACTGTGCAGGTAGTCCAGCCGCCCGAAGAACAGGGGGGTGTCGCTGAGGTCGGCCAGCGCCTTGATGCGCTCGTCGATCTGGCGGGCGAGCACCTCGGCGTTGACCCAGTTCGCGGTGACGTCCCGGATGTCGAGCGACTCCACGTCCTCGCGCATGGCGCGCAGCGCGGCGCGGGAGTCGGACAGGTGGGCGCGCTCGCGGGCGAGGGGGTCGTCGGCGGGGCGCTCGGGTGCGGGACCGGCGGGCGCGGACGACTGCGACAGCGACGAGGTCGGCGAGGACGACAGGGACGACAAGGGAGTGCCTCCGGAAGGCCTTCGGGGCAGGCGGGTGCCGTGGGATGGTGCCGTGTGGCTGCGCCGCGCGGCGGCGGGATCTGCCGGCCGGTTTCCGTCCGGACGGCGGCTCTCCCGGAGGGGGAGGCGGGCAAGAGGGTGGATTCTAGGACGCGGGGCCGCGTGTGTGCCAGCCGGTTCTCCCCCGGTGCCTTCGCCTGCCGCGCCCGCGGGCGCCGTGATCGCCCTCCCCTAGGGTCTTTCGGTTGGATCAGGCCGGATCAGGGAGCGGGGTCTGGTGCCGTGCATCGCAAGGCGGAGGAGGGCGGCAGGGCGGAGCCCTGACAACCGACGACAACGCCGCGAGGTGCGGTGCCAGGGCCCGCGAGCCCGGCATGATCCAAACGAGAGGCCCTAGGGGGCCGCGTCCGCCCGGCGTAGGGGTCGCGGTCCCTCCGGAGGGGTACACGGGGGTGGCGAGAGCCGGTCCGCAGACCGATGCCGGACCGGTGTCGACGCATTCACCATGGAGACATGAGCGCAGCAACCATCCACCCCGCTCCCGCCGCCCGCCCGGCCGGCGCCACGGCTGTCCAGGACGGCCCCGGTCACCACGCCCTGGGCGACGCCCTGCACGCCGTCAAGGTGTTCGCGGGCGCCCTGTTCGACGTGGTCGTCCTCGGCGAGTACGGCGAGGAGGCGGGCGTACGCCGCAAGTGAGCAACTAGGGTCGGTTCGTGACAGCACGGAAGGTGACTTTCCGGTCACCCGCAGCACCCGCCCTGGCCCTCCTCGTCGTCTCCCTCGCCGCCCTGGCGGCCCTGTTCGCGGTGCAGCGGGTGCAGATGGCGGACGCGGTGGTCTACCAGGCCGAGGGCGCGGCGGTCGTCCACGGCCGCGACCTCTACGGCTTCACGGTCACGCGGGGCCGGCTGCCGGCCACCTACCCGCCGTTCGCGGCCCTGTTGTTCGTGCCGACGGTGTGGCTTCCCGCCGCGGCCCTGAGAGCGGCGTTCTTCGCGGGCAACGCGCTCCTGCTCGCCTGGCTCGTCCACCTCTCCGCGCGGCTCGCCGGCCGCCGGGCCGGGCTCCCGCTGCTGTGCGCCGCGACGGCGCTCGCCGTCTGGCTCGAACCGGTCTTCCAGACCTTCGTGTACGGGCAGATCAACCTCGCGATCGCCTGCCTGGTCCTGTGGGACCTGACCCGGCCGCCCGGAGCCCGCGGCAAGGGTGTCCTGATCGGTGTCGCGACCGGCATCAAGCTCACCCCGGGCCTGTTCATCGTGTACCTGCTGCTGCGGGGGCGGCGCCGCGAGGCGGCCGCGGCGCTGGCCGGGTTCGCCGGCACGGTCGCCGTCGGGGTGCTCGTCCTGCCCGCGGCCGGCGTCGACTACTGGACGCGCCGCCTGTTCGAGACCGGCCGGGTGGGCAAGCCGTGGATCATCGCCAACCAGTCGCTCCAGGGCCTGGTCGCACGGCTCCTCGGGGAGCCGTCGCCCGGCCTCGCCTGGATCCTGCCCGCCGTCGCGGTGGCCGCCGCCGGACTGTGGCTCGCGTGCCGGGTGCGGCGGGAGCGCTGGGGCGTGCTGCTGACCGCCCTGACCGCGCTGCTGGTCTCACCGATCAGCTGGTCCCACCACTGGGTGTGGTGCGTCCCGCTGATCGCCGTGCTCCTGGCCGAGGGCCGCCGCGGCTGGGCCGCGGTCACCGTGGCCGTGTTCACGGCCCGCACCTTGTGGACGGTCCCCAACAAGGGCGTGGAACTGCGCCTGTCCTGGTGGCAGCAGCCCCTGGCCGCGCCCTATCCCCTGCTGGGCCTCGTCCTGCTCGGGGCGGTGGCGCTGGCGTACCGCAGACAGTGGTCCGGCCGGACCCGGACGGGTCAGCCCTCCTCCGCCAGCAGTTCGTCGGCGTCCATGATCCGGTAGGCGTAGCCCTGTTCGGCCAGGAACCGCTGGCGGTGGGCGGCGAAGTCCTGGTCGATGGTGTCGCGGGCGACCACCGAGTAGAAGTGGGCCTGGTGGCCGTCGGCCTTCGGGCGCAGCACCCGCCCGAGGCGCTGGGCCTCCTCCTGGCGGGAGCCGAAGGTGCCCGAGACCTGGATGGCGACCGTGGCCTCCGGCAGGTCGATGGAGAAGTTCGCCACCTTGGAGACCACCAGCACGCTGATCTCGCCCTCGCGGAAGGCGTCGAAGAGCTTCTCGCGCTGCGCGTTGGACGTCTCGCCCTTGATCACCGGCGCGTTCAGGTGCTCGCCCAGTTCGTCGAGCTGGTCGATGTACTGGCCGATGACGAGGATCTGCTGGCCGGCGAAGCGGCGGACGATCGCCTCCGTGACCTTCCGCTTGGTCGCGGTGGTCGCGCAGAAGCGGTACTTCTCCTCCGTCTCGGCCGTCGCGTACGCCAGCCGTTCGGAGTCGGTCAGGTTGACCCGGACCTCGACGCAGTCCGCGGGCGCGATGTGGCCCTGCGCCTCGATCTCCTTCCAGGGCGCGTCGAACCGCTTGGGGCCGATCAGGGAGAACACGTCCGACTCGCGGCCGTCCTCACGCACCAGGGTCGCGGTCAGTCCCAGCCGCCGCCGGGCCTGGAGGTCCGCGGTGAACTTGAAGACCGGCGCGGGCAGCAGGTGCACCTCGTCGTAGACGATCAGCCCCCAGTCGCGGGAGTCGAACAGCTCCAGGTGGGGGTAGATCCCCTTCCGCCGGGTCGTCAGCACCTGGTAGGTGGCGATGGTGACCGGGCGGACCTCCTTCCTGGTGCCGCTGTACTCCCCGATCTCGTCCTCGGTCAGCGAGGTCCGCTTCACCAGCTCGTGCTTCCACTGCCGGGCCGAGACGGTGTTCGTGACGAGGATCAGCGTCGTGGACTTCGCCTGCGCCATCGAGCCCGCGCCGACCAGGGTCTTGCCGGCCCCGCAGGGCAGGACGACGACGCCGCTCCCGCCGTGCCAGAAGTTCTCCACGGCCTGCTTCTGGTAGGGCCGCAGCGCCCAGCCGTCCTCGCGCAGCTCGATCGGGTGCGCCTCGCCGTCGACGTATCCGGCGAGGTCCTCGGCGGGCCAGCCCAGCTTCAGCAGGGTCTGCTTGATCTGCCCGCGCTCGGAGGGGTGCACGGCCACGGTGTCCGGGTCGATGCGGGCGCCGACCAGCGGGGCGATCCGCTTGGACTTCAGCACCTCCTCCAGGACCGGCCGGTCGGTGGTGGTCAGGACGAGGCCGTGCGCCGGGTGCTTGCTGAGGGTCAGCCGCCCGTAGCGGTCCATCGTCTCGGCGATGTCGACGAGCAGCGCGTGGGGCACCGGGTAGCGGCTGTACTGCACGAGGGCGTCGACGACCTGCTCGGCGTCGTGCCCGGCGGCGCGCGCGTTCCACAGGCCGAGCGGGGTGACCCGGTAGGTGTGGATGTGCTCGGGCGCCCGCTCCAGCTCGGCGAACGGCGCGATGGCCCGACGGCAGTCGCCGGCCTGCTCGTGGTCGACTTCGAGAAGCAGGGTCTTGTCCGACTGGACGATCAGGGGACCATTCACGCGCAGCGCCCTTTCCGTTGGTCAAACGTCCAGTGTGCCCTACTCGTGGTGCCTCGCGCCGCTCCCGCGGTCGGCGGTCGCCGGCCACGGGCGCCGGCGGCGCGCGGCCCGCCGCCCGGACCGTCTTCCTCACCTTCTTCCCCGTCTCGATCCCGGGCCCGGCGGGCTGACCCCGGGCGCGGAAGGAAGGGCTCAAGCGGAGTCGTCGGCGAGTTCGGCGACCCCGGTCACCCGGTGCAGGGGGTAGGTGCGGACCTCGTCCGCGGTGTGGTCGTAGGCGGTGACGAAGCCGCCCTCGACCCGGATCGGCGCGATGACGCGCTGGCTCGCGGTGCCCTCGGCGTTGACGTAGCCGATCCACAGGGACTCGCCGGTGAGGACGGCGGCCTGCATGGTGGCGAGGGTCTCGGCGGAGCCGGTGCGCGGCAGCTCGCCGTCCTCCCGCGTGGCCGCGGTCGGCTTGCGCGGTGCGGTGGAGGCCAGGTCGCCGGCCCGGATGGCGCGGACCGCGGCGGACAGCAGCACGGCGTCCGGGACGGGCGGGCCTTCCGGGACCGGGTCGGGAGCGGTGCGCGGCGGGGTGCGGTGGGAGTGCGCTCGGGTGATCAGCACGTCGCCCGCCGCGGACTCGGCGGCCGGGGCGTAGCCCATCGCGCGCAGGCCCTCCAGGAGCGCGGCCGGGTCGGCCTGCGTGGCCAGCACGGTCGGCGCGAGGCGGCGCAGGCCCAGCCCGGCGGACCGCTTGTCGGCGAGGATCTCGTTCAGCAGCGCGTCGTCGTCGCAGCGCACGTACGCCGAGGCCGCGCCGACCCGCAGATGGCCGTGCCGGCGGGCCACGTCGTCGATCAGGTACGCCAGCGGCTGCGGCACCGGCGTACGGGAGTGCGCGGCCAGGAAGGCGTGCAGGTCGGAGGCGGTGCGGCCGGCGTCCAGGGCACGGCGTACGGAGGCGGGGGTGAACCGGTAGACGGTCGCCCCGCCCTTGGACTCCACGTCCGCGAGCACGCCCAGCGTCTCGGCGAGCGGCCGCCGCAACGGCCCGGGCGCGACCGCGGTCAGATCCGCCTGGAGCAGCACGTGATCCAGCGGTTCGGGCAGAAGCGGAGCGAGGACCCGGGCCGCCTCGGCGACGGCAGCGGCCTGCTCGGCGGGGGAGTCGGGAGCTGCGGGGTGGACCGGCGGGACCGGAAGCACGGCGGGCGGGGACTGGGGTCCCAGGGCGCCGGGCGTTCCCTCCGGGCGGTGGTGCTTGCGCACGGGCAGCTTGTCACCGGGGCTCGCGGGCGTGGCCTCGCCCGCGTCCGTGGCCGGCTCGGCGCGCGTGCCGGGACCACGCCCGCCCTCGCCCGCAGGTGGCCCTCCCGGCGCGGGCGCCGACGCGCCCAGCAGCGCGCGGCCGTGGGTGGACAGGGCGCCCCGGCCCGTGACGCCGAGCAGTTCCGCCTCGGACAGCGTCCACCGGGCGAGGCGGCTGCGCAGGTCGTCCTCCTGCCGCGCCCCGCGCGGCGGGTGCTCCCAGCGCAGCCGGGCCGGTACCGACTCGGCGACCGGCGCGGTGCCCGGCGGCAGTTCCGCGAGCAGCGCGAGGACCCGGTGGCGTACCTCCGGCGCCGCCGAGCGGTCGAGGCCGGGGCCGAGCGCCGACAGCGTGCGGTCCTTGGCGTCCCGTCCGCCGGCCAGCCCCGCGGTCCGCGTGGCCGCCAGCCAGGCCGACGCGAGGTGGGCCCAGCGTTCGGCGGCGGGCCGCTCCAGCCACTCGTCGTGGGCCGGGGTCGCCGCGTACCGCTCGTCGGGCTCGCCGTCGGAGGCGAGCAGACCGGCGACGTAGGCGAGTTCGACCCAGAAGGCGGCCGCCGGTTCGGGCACGTCCAGGGCGACGGCGGTGCGCTTGAGGTCGCGCACGCTCAGCCCGCCCGCGCGCAGCACGTTCGGGCCGCCCTCGTCCCAGTCCCGCAGCAGTTCCTCCACGGTGGCCAGGGCGGTGTACGCCTGCCCCGCCGCCGTCGCGTCCACCATCTGCGGTCGGTGGGTCGCGGCCGCCTCCACGGCCGGCGGCACCGGCTCGGTCGCGCGGTGGGCGCGGCCCCCGCGCAGGTGCAGTGCCGCCTCACGGGGCAGGACGACGGTTCCGGGCGCCGTGGGCAGCAGCAGCCCGCGGTCCAGCAGCAGCCGCAGACGCGGCGCCGGGTCGGGGGTGACCTGGCCGTAGGGCGGGCCCCACACCAGGCGCTCCAGCACCTCGAGGGAGTCGCCCGGCAGTTCGGCGAGCAGCGCGGACATCCGCTCGCGGTCGGTGAACAGGTCGGTGAGCGAGGCGACGGCGGAGACGGAGTCGTGGGTCGAGGGCAGTCCGGCGGCCGTCACGATCTCCTGGATGCGCCCCGGCGACATGCCCGCCGTGGCCTCCCGCACCGTCGGTCCGAGCCCTGTCGGGGACGGGTGCTGAGGCGACGGCGCGAGCAGCTCGCGTGCCGTGCGCACCAGGCGGAGCCGGTCGTCGCCGCCCCAGACGAGGGCCTGCTCGCGCAGGGTGCCCAGGGCGCGGGGCAGCGCGGCGGCGACGACGGGATCGCGGCTGTCGGAGGCCATCAGACCGAGCAGTTCCTCGTACGTGGCCGGATCGCCGGCCACCGCGAGGGCCTGGGCCGTCTGCTGGGCGAACCGGTCGAGCCGCTCCAGGGCGCGGACCACCGAGGCGCGGGTCCCGGCGCGGGTGGCGAGCTGGGTGAGGTCGGTCGGGACCGGGGTGATGAGATCGGGGCGGCTGCGCAGGAGCGCGGCCAGGGAGGCGTCGTCGCGCGCGCGGAGCGCTTCCGCGAGCGAACGCGGGGCCGCCGGTTTCTCATCGCTGCTCATCCGATTCACGGTACCGGGTGCGAGTCGCGCCCGGCCCCGTACGGCGGCACCGGGCACCGCGCGGGAGGCGGTAACGTCGTCCAACGGGGTCATCGGCCAGCCACCCCGGAGGGGCTTCGTGGGGATCGAGAGCGATCAGGTCGTCTACGAGTATCTGAGTCGCGTCGGGGACGTCGCTCAGCAACGCCAGTTGTCCTCGGCCACCCGGATGCGCCTGGTCGCGGAGTTGCGCGACGAGATCGACCGGCGCCGCGCCAAGGCCGCCGTGGACAGTCCCGCCGCCGTGCGGCGCATCCTCGACGGGCTCGGCAGCCCCGACGACGTCGTCGCGGCGGCGGGCACCGGCGCCGGACCGGGGGCGGCGGCCCCGGCCGTGCCCGCGCAGCGTGAACCGGAGGCGGAGCAGGCGCGGTCGAAGGGGCTGCGCAAGGTCGTACCGCGGCCGCGTCCGCCGCGGACGGACCCCGTGCCGTCCGACGGCCCTTCCCCGCCGCACCTGGCGACCGCCGACGAGCTCGGCGGCCCGGCGAGCCGCTCCGAGTGGTGGGGCGTGGCGCAGGGGACGCCGGCGACGGCCGACGAGGTACCCGGCTTCATGGGCGGGGTGGAGATCCCGGAGCTGCTCAAGCCCCCGCCGGCGAAGGAGCCCGCGCAGCCGGAGCCGGCGCCCGCGGCCGGCGCCGCGGAGCCGGTGGAGGCGGCCGGGCCGGACGCGCCCGCCGGGCGCCGGCGTTTCGCGCTGCCCCCGTTGCTGACGGGCCGGAGCAATCCGCTGCTGCTGTTCGCGGCCGGACTGCTGGTGGCCGGCGCGGTCCTGGGCAACTGGTACGCCCTGCTGTTCGGTTGGGTCATCGCCTACGCCTCCCGCCGGCTGACCCCCACGGAGTCCAAGTGGGCCGTCGTCGGCATGCCCGGCCTGGCGCTCGCCTCCTGGGCGGTCTGGCTGTGGGGCCGTACCGACGACCGCTGGGGCACCCCGATCGCCGAGGGCCACATGAACGACGCGGTCGCCCAGACCTGGCCGTGGGTGGTCCGGGCCGCGGCCGTGCTGTCGGCGCTGTTCCTGGTATGGCGTTCGCAGCGCCGGAAGTAGGTACGAGCACACCGCCGGAAGTAGGTGTAGGTCACACGGGCCTGAGGTCTCGTGGCCGTGCCCCCTGGGCACAATGGCCCATATGATCTCTCGCCCGCCGACCGTCGGTTTCGACCTCGACATGACCCTCATCGACTCCCGCCCCGGCATCCGCGCCTGCTACCTGGAGCTCTCCGCGCGGACGGGGACGTACATCGACGCCGACCTGGCGGTCACACGGCTCGGTCCGCCGCTCGCGGAGGAACTGGTCAACTGGTTCCCGGCGGAGCGGGTGGAGGCGGCGGGGGCCCTGTACCGGGAGCTGTACCCGGCGACTGCCGTCCTTGCCACGCCCGCGCTGACCGGCGCCCGGGAGGCGATCGAGGCCGTGCGGCGGGCCGGCGGACGGGCGATCGTGGTCACCGCCAAGTACGAGCCGAACGCCAAGCTGCACCTGGAGCACCTCGGCATCGAGCCGGACGCGGTGATCGGCGATCTGTGGGCCGAGCAGAAGGCCGAGGCGCTGCGCGAGTACGGCGCCCGGGTGTACGTCGGCGACCACGTCGGGGACGTGCGGGGGGCCCGGGCGGCCGGCGCCCTGTCGGTGGCGGTGGCCACCGGGCCGTGCGACGAGGGGGAACTGCGGGCGGCGGGCGCGGACGTCGTGCTCCCGGATCTGACCGCGTTCCCGGACTGGCTCGCGGCCGGCGGCGCCCTGCTCAGCCGTTAACGGGAGTCGCCGCGCGCCTGGCGGCGGCCCGCCGCGATCGACCGGAGCACGCCCGCACCGGCGATCAGGAAGCCGACGCCCATGAGCATGCTCAGCCCGAACATGTAGGTCGGGAAGGGCTTCGCGCCGAGGAACAGCGGCGCCAGCGTCACCGCGGTGGCCACCGCGCCGACGAAGAAGACGATGGCACCCGCACGGACCAGCCGGTCACCGGCCGTGGGTTCGGAAGGGGTTCGGGTCTGGTCACGCACCCCACCAGGATAGGTCCTCACGGCGAAGCGGCCGCGGGACGTCCGCCGTCCGGTGCGCCTACTGTCCCGGTGTCGTCACTCTGCGCGAATTCGGGTTGCCGCGGCCGCCCCCTCATGTGCTGAGATATCCCCTGCCTCCCCCACCCGGGAGCGGGCGCGCCCACGTCGATCGGCCAGGTTCGGCCGACTGGAGTGGGCGGGCTCGACGGCGGGTAAAGAGCTGGGGAGGCTTCGGGACAACGGCAGGCACGAGCAAGCGCTAGATAGCCTGACCTGCGGCAACTGTGGTTCGGCTGACCGGTGAGATGGGGTGCGTGCTTTGCCTACCGGCAAGGTCAAATGGTTCAACGCTGAGAAGGGCTTCGGCTTCCTCTCCCGCGACGACGGCGGCGACGTGTTCGTCCATTCCTCGGTGCTCCCGGGCGGAGTGGACACGCTCAAGCCGGGGCAGCGGGTGGAGTTCGGGGTGGTCGCTGGTCAGCGTGGTGACCAGGCCCTCTCCGTGACGCTCCTGGATCCGACCCCCTCGGTCGCCGCCGCCCAGCGCAAGAAGCCGGACGAGCTGGCGTCCATCGTGCAGGACCTGACCACCCTCCTGGAGGGGGTCGCGCAGACCCTGGAGCGCGGACGCTACCCCGACAAGACGTCCGGCAAGAACGTCGCCGGGCTGCTGCGCGCGGTCGCCGACCAGCTGGACGTATGACCCGACGGGGTCGGACACCCCCTAGGGAAAAGCGAGCGCGTCCGGGCCGAGGGGCGGTACGAGTCCCTCGGCCGCGGCGCGCGTGAGCAGCCCGCGGACCGCCGCGTAGCCGTCCTCGCCGAGGCCGGCGGTGAACTCGTTGACGTACAGCCCGATGTGCTGGTCGGCGACGGCCGGGTCCATCTCCTGGGCGTGCTCCATGACGTACGGCCGGGAGACCTCCGGGTCGTCCCAGGCGGCGCGCACCGACGCCCGGATCGAGTCGGCGAGGCCCGTCAGCGTCCGCTCGCCCAGCGACCGCTTGGCGATGATCGCGCCGAGCGGGATCGGCAGGCCGGTGGTGTGCTCCCAGTGCTCACCCATGTCGGCGAGCTTGTGCAGGTCGTAGTTCCGATAGGTGAAGCGCGCCTCGTGGATCACCAGACCGGCGTCGACCTTCCCGTCCCGGACGGCCGGCATGATCTCGTGGAACGGCATGACCACGATCTCGCCGACCCCGCCGGGGACCGTGTCCGCGGCCCACAGCCGGAACAGCAGGTACGCCGTCGACTTCTCGCTCGGCACCGCGACCGTGCGGCCGGTGAGATCGGCCTCCGGCTCCTTGGTGAGCACCAGGGGCCCGCAGCCCCGGCCCAGCGCGCCGCCGCACGGCAGCAGCGCGTACTCGCCGAGGACGTACGGCAGCACCGCGTAGGACACCTTCAGCACGTCCAGCTCGCCGCGCTCGGCCATGCCGTTGGTGACGTCGATGTCCGCGAAGGTGACGTCGAGCGCGGGCGCGCCGGGGACGCGGCCGTGGGCGAGCGCGTCGAAGACGAACGTGTCGTTGGGGCAGGGGGAGTGGGCGATCCGCAGTCGGCTGCTGTCAGGGCTCATGTGGGTTCCAACTCGTGAGGACGGGCGCCAGCTTCCCGAAGCCCTCGGTCAGGGCGGCCAGGGCGTCGCCGATGCGCCAGGCGGCGCGGTCGCGCGGGCCGACGGGGTTGGAGACCGCGCGTACCTCAAGCACCGGGACGCGGTGCGCGGCGGCCGCCTCGGCGACTCCGAACCCCTCCATGGCCTCGGCCAGGGCGCCGGGGTGGCGGGCGCGCAGGGCGTCGGCGCGGGCGGCGGTGCCGGTCACCGTGGAGACGGTCAGCACCGTGCCGGTACGGGCCGGGACGGCGGCCGCGATCGCCCGTACGAGCGCTTCGGGCGGACGGTGGGTGACGGTGCCGAAGCCGAGTTCGGTCACCGGCAGGAAACCCTCGCCGGTCTCGGCGCCCAGGTCGGCGGCGGTGATCTCGTCGGCGACGACGAGGGAGCCGACCGGCGCGTGGGGCGCGAAGCCGCCGGCGATACCGGCCGAGACGACGAGGTCGTAGGGGGCGCCGCCGAGCGCGGCGGCGGTCAGGGCGGAGGCGGTCGTCGTGGCGGCGAGGGCGGGGCCGACACCGGCGGCGATCACGTCGACGGCGGGCGGCCCGGGGAGCCGGTGCAGGGCCGCACCGGGCAGCGCCGGCAGCGGCTCCTCACGCGCGGGCCCGGCGAACGCCCGTGCCACCGCGTCCCGTTCGACGGGGACGGCGGTGGTGACGAGGACACGGGGCGAGGACGTGGTCAGGAGTTCTTGGTCAGCTTGAAGGACCACAGACCCCGCACGTCCTTCTCGCCCTCCTTGATGGAGACCAGCGTCGAGTTGCCGCTGGCGCCGTACTGGGCGTTGAAGAAGACGCTGCCCGGGATGGTGCGGTAGGTCTTGGTGCTGGAGTCGGTCAGGGGCTGACCGTTCATCAGGATGGTCCAGCCCGTGTCCGCGATCTTCGGATCGACGCCGAAGCGGACGGTCTCGTCCGGGTCGACCTTGATCGTCTTGATGTCCTTGGACTTGAGGCACTTGGCCAGGTCGGCGGTCTTGAGCGCGTTGCCGTCGTTGTAGCAGTTGGCTTCCGAGCTCACCGAGGAGCTGCCGACGGTGAGGGTGGCCAGCGGGGTCGGCTTGGAACAGGCCGACAGCGCGAGCAGTCCGGCGGAAACGGCGCCGGCAGCGGCGACGGCGCGGCGGCGTCGCACGGCGGAATGCAGCGTGGTCATGGCCGAAGGCTATCGGGCGCGCCCGGCCCCCCGCCCACGCGGGGGTGCGACGTGCCCCACTGCCGCGGTACGGCGCCTCACGCCACCCGGGGCCGTGTGGTCCCCCCGTGGCGGGCCGAGGCGAGCAGGCCGCGGACGGTGGGCAGCCAGCCGGCGGCCACGAGCCCGGCGCCCACCGACAGGCCCAGCACGCCGTTGAGCGGCAGCACGATGCCGATCGCGCCGCCGAGCACCCAGGCCACCTGCAGCAGTGTCTCGGAACGGGCGAACGCCGATGTCCGCACCGGTTCGGGCACGTCCCGCTGGATCAGCGCGTCCAGGGACAGCTTGGCCAGCGCCTGCCCGAAGCCGGCGATCGCGGCCAGGCAGGCCACCAGGAACGCGCCGAAGAAGACCGCGGCCGTGACCGCCGCGCCCAGGACGATGGCGACGACGGTCACGATGATGATCTCGGGCGCGCGCGATCTCAGCCAGGCCCCGACCGCCGTGCCCAGCGCGTTGCCCGCGCCCGCCGCGACGCCCACGATGCCCAGCGAGACCGCCGCGCTCTCGCCGGTCAGCGGGTGCTCACGGAGCAGGAAGGCGAGGAAGAAGATCAGGAATCCGGACAGGCAGCGCAGGGCGGCGTTCGCGGCGAGGGCGTGGGTGACGGCCGTGCCGACGGTGCGCAGGCCGGGCCGCTTGAGCGGCTTGCGGCGCGGGCCGCGCAGATGCTGCTCGTCCGCGGCGAGCAGCGCCCGGTCCTCGCCCTTGGCCGAGTCGACCTTCGGGGGCAGGGCGAAGGACAGGAACGTTCCCGCGACGAAGATCACGAAGGCGCCGTAGAGCGGCCAGCGCGGGCCGAGGGTCTGCAGGCCAGCGCCGATGGGGGCGGCCAGGCCGGTCGCGAGCAGCCCGCCGAGGGTGACCCGCGAGTTCGCCTTGACCAGGGAGAAGCGGGGTGGCATCAGCCGGGGTACGACGGCGCTCCTGACCACGCCGTACGCCTTCGAGGCGACCAGCACGCCGAGCGCGGCCGGGTACAGCTCCAGGCTGCCGCTGGCGGCCGCGCCCGCGATGATCAGCGCGAGCAGGGCGCGGGCCAGCATCGCGGCGGCCATCGCGGCGCGGCGGCCGTGCGGAAGGCGGTCGAGGAGGGGACCGATCACCGGCGCGAGGACCGTGAAGGGCGCCATGGTGATGGCGAGGTACAGCGCGACGCGGCCGCGGGCCTCGTCGGTGGGGACGGAGAAGAAGACGGTGGAGGCGAGCGCCACGGTGATCATGACGTCGCCGGCGCCGTTCACCGCGTGCAGTTCGATCAGCCGGCCGAGCCCGGACTCGCCGGCGCCGTGGGCGTTGGTCGCCCTGCGGATGCCGCGGACCGCTCCGGTCACGGGCAGGTGCAGGGCACGCCCGACCGCGCGGACGGACCCGCCGAACCGGCCCGAACCGCTGCCCCGGCTGCTCCCCTTGACCCCCTTGCCCCCACCGACGCCGGTGGTTCCCGGGGGCGTCCTCGCGGCTGCCACCCCGTCATACTGCCCCGGAAAGGGCACGGGTAGCGCCATGGCGGCGCGGATGCGACCAACCCGACAGCCCGAACCCACCCACCCGGCCCCGGCACACGCGGCGGCGCCCGCGGCGGCGGGACCGTCCCGCACCCGGCGGGGCCGCGTGCGCGGTGGTGGGTTCCCGGCGCGGTTCGGCGGGGGCCGACGGCCGTGGGAAAGTTCCGGTGCGGCGCGGTGAAGACAACGTCGGTGTAGGCCGAGCGGCGGCGAGAAGGTAGCGTGCGTAGCGCGCCGTGGCGAACGTTCTCGACCGCGCGCCTTACGGGCATACCGCAGAATGGATGACGTAGGTGCGCCCGAGCGCGATCGGGCGCGGACGTCGACGCGGTCCCAGGGTCCGCTCCGTCCGCCCCGCCGCCTTCAGGCCGGCGCACCCGAAAGACGGCGTAGGAGAGAAGCGATACCTGTGAGCGCAGCGACCACGCGAAGCCGCACCCCCGACCGCCTGTGCGCCGAGGCCGTCGACCTCGCCCGGGCCGCAGCAGAGGAGGCGGCCGCGCCCGGTGTCGTCGGCGAGCACGCGGGAGTGCTCTCCGAGGGCGACCGGGTCGTCACGCACTTCTTCGAGTGCAAGGAGTTCGGCTACCGGGGCTGGCGCTGGGCCGTCACCGTGGCCCGCGCCTCACGCGCCAAGATCGTCACCCTGGACGAGGTCGTCCTGCTCCCCGGCCCGGAGGCGCTGCTCGCCCCCGAGTGGGTGCCGTGGAGCGAGCGCCTGCGCCCGGGCGACATGGGCCCCGGCGACCTGCTGCCCACCGACGCCGAGGACCTCCGCCTGGAACCCGGCTACTTCGGCGAGGACGAGCCCGCGCCGAACGCCGCCGTCTCCGGGGAGATGGCCGAGCTGGTGGAGGCGGAGGACGCCGACGTCACGGCGGGCCCGCCGAGCAACCTCCCCACCGCGCCGTCCCGCGGCTCGATCTCCGCGGTCGCCGAGGAACTGGGCATGCGCCGCGCCCGGGTCCTGTCCCGCTACGGCCTGCATGTCGCCGCCGACCGCTGGGAGGAGGGCTTCGGCGCGAAGACCCCGATGGCACAGGCGGCCCCGGCGGCCTGTGTGAGCTGCGGCTTCCTGGTGCCGATCGGCGGTTCGCTCGGCCAGGCCTTCGGCGTGTGCGCGAACGAGTTCTCCCCGGCCGACGGCCGCGTGGTCTCCCTGACGTACGGCTGCGGCGGGCACTCCGAGGCCGCGGTGATGCCCAAGCCCCCGCAGCCGCCCCCGCCGGTGATCGACGAGACGCGCGTGGACCTTTTCCCGCTGCGTCCGGCCGAGGACTCCGGCTCGGTTCCGGTGACCGGGGACGACGAGACCGCCGAGCTGGGGCACTCCTAGGACGGGCAGGACAGGCAGGCCCCGGCCTGCCCCGTGACCGGTCCTGGCCGGTCCGGCCGTCCGCCGGGCGAATGGCCTCTCCCATGCGCGGTACCTTCGTCGTCACGCCGATGAGGAGAGTGAACGTGAGCATGTTGGTGCAGCCGTCCGCCGGAGGGGATCCGTTCGGGACCGCGCGCCTGCGCCGCGGCGTGCTGGACGCCTGGGCCACCAGCCCGGCCCGGTTCCGTGAGGACGCCAACGCGGAGGAGGACCTCGTCCTCGGCGGCTACCGGGACCGGCTCGTCGTCGAGCTGGCGCAGAACGCCGCCGACGCCGCCGCCCGCGCGGACGTGCCCGGCCGGCTGCGGCTCACCCTGCGCGACGGCGTGCTGCTCGCCGCCAACACCGGCGCCCCGCTCGACGCGGCCGGTGTGGAGTCGCTGGCCACGCTCCGGGCCTCCGCCAAGCGCGACGACGCCCGCGACCGCGCCGTCGGCCGCTTCGGTGTCGGCTTCGCCGCCGTCCTCGCCGTCACCGACGAGCCCGCCGTCGTCGGCCGGCACGGCGGTGTCCGGTGGTCGCTGGCCGAGGCCCGCGCGCTCGCCGAGGAGACCGCACGGCACAGCCCCGGCCTCGGCGACGAGATCCGCCGCCGCGAAGGCCACGTACCGCTGCTGCGGCTGCCGTTCGCCGCCGAGGGCACCGCGCCCGGCCCCTACGACACGGTCGTCATCCTGCGCCTGCGCGACGCGGCCGCCGCCGACCTCGCCGAACGCCTCCTGCACGCCGTCGACGACGCCCTGCTCCTCGCCCTGCCCGGGCTCGAGGAGGTCGTGGTCGAGATCGGCGACGCCGCACCGCGCACCCTGCGCCGCCGCACCGAGGGCGCCCTGACCGTCGTGGAGGACACCCTCCGGACCCCCACCGGCACGACCCGCTGGCGCACCGCGGGCGCGCACGGCCCGCTCACGCCCGAACTCCTCGCCGACCGCCCGGTGGAGGAGCGCCTGCGCCCGCACTGGTCGGTCACCTGGGCCGTCCCGGTCGACGCCGACGGCAGCCCGGCCCGCCCGCGCACCAGCCCCGTCGTCCACGCGCCCACCCCCAGCGAGGAACCCCTCGGCGTGCCGGCCCTGCTCATCGCCTCGTTCCCGCTGGACAGCACCCGCCGCCACACCGCGCCCGGCCCGCTCACCGACTTCCTCGTGCAGCGCGCGGCCGACGCCTACGCCGAACTCCTCGCCGGCTGGCGGCCGGTGACCGAGGGCGTCATCGGCCTCGTGCCGGGACCCCTGGGCAAGGGCGAACTGGACGGCGCGCTGCGGCAGGCCATCCTCGACCGGCTGCCGCGCACCTCCTTCCTGCCGCCCGCGGCCGTGGCCGCCGCCCATCAGGACGACGACTCCGACCTGCCCGAAACCCTCCGCCCCCGGGACGCCGAGGTGGTCGAGGGCGCCGGCGCCGACACCGTGCGCGTCCTCGCCGAGGTGCTGCCCACCCTGCTGCCAGCCGGACTCGAACGGCGCGTGGAACTGCGCACGCTGGGCGTGGCCCGCCTGCCGCTGACCGACGCCGTCGACCGGCTGGCCGGCCTGGAGAAGGAGCCGGGCTGGTGGAGGAGCCTGTACGACAGCCTCGCGGGCGTCGACCCCGACCGGCTCTCCGGGCTGCCCGTGCCGCTGGCCGACAGCCGTACCACCATCGGCCCCCGGCAGGTCCTGCTGCCCGTAGCCGGCGCCGCCCTCGCCGACCCGGAGCTGCTGGCCCGGCTCGGTCTGAAGGTCGCCCACCCGGACGCCGTCCATCCCCTCCTGGAGAAGCTCGGCGCCCTGCCCGCGACGCCGCGTGCCGTGCTCACCACCCCGCAGGTGCGGGCCGCCGTCGCCGCCTCCCTCGACGAGGACACCGGTGGATGGGACGAGGACACCCCGGACGCCGAGGAACTCGCCGAGACCGTCCTCGCGTTGGTCCGGGACGCGGGACTCGAACCCGGTGACGAGCCCTGGCTGGGCGCGCTCGCCCTGCCCGACGAGGACGGCGAACTCGCCCCGGCGGGCGAACTCGTCCTGCCCGGAAGCCCGTTCGCCCGCCTCATGCGCGAGGGCGAACTCCCGGCTGTGGACGACGAGCTGGCCGGGAAGTGGGGAGAACAGCCACTCGCCGCGTGCGGTGTGCTCGCCGGCTTCGCCCTGGTCCGGGCCACGGACGTCGTCCTCGACCCGGACGAACTCGACCCGCGCGAAGGGGACTTCCCCGAACCGGACGACCCCGGGCTGCTCGACGCGGTCGACGTGTGGTGCGAGGACCTGCTCGACCGGTTCCCGGACACCCCCGTGCCGCCGGTCGCCACCGAGATCGTCGCCGTGCGCGACCTGGACCTCGTCGACGACGACCAGTGGCCCCGGGCGCTCGCGCTGCTGGCCCAGCCGCCGTTGCGGGACGCGCTCACCCAGCCGGTGCGGATCCTGCTGCCCGACGGCACCCACGAGATCGTCCGGCCGTACACCGCCTGGTGGCTGCGCGGGCATCCGGTGCTCGGCGGGCGCCGCCCGGCCGGCCTGCGCGCCGCCGGCTCCGACCCGCTGCTGCGCGGACTGTACGAGGAGGCCGACGCCACCGGCTTCGACGACGAGCAGGTGCTGCGGGCGCTCGGCGTGCGTACGAGCGTCGCCGCGCTGCTCGAGGAACCGGGCGGTGCCGCGGAGCTGCTGGAACGGCTCGCCGACCCCGAGCGGCCTGTGACGTCCGCGCAACTGCACGCCCTGTACGGCGCGCTGGCCGAACTCGACCCGGAACAGGTGACGCTGCCGGACGAGGTGCGGGCCGTGGTCGACGGCCGGGTGGAGGTCGTGGACGCCGCCGACGCCGTGGTGTGCGACTCGCCCGACCTGCTGCCGTTCACCGGGGGCGTCCCGCTGCTGCCCGTACGGCCCGCGCTGGCCGCCGACTTGGCCGAGCTGTTCCAGGTGCGGCGGCTGAGCGAGTCCGTCACCGGCGAGGTCGACTCCGAGGGCACCGAGCACGACGTGCCGGAGCCGGTCCGGGTCCTGCTCGGCGCGCGCACTCCCCGCACCTACGTCGAGCACGATGAACTGGTCGTCGACGGCACCGGGCTGGACTGGCGTCTCACCTCCGACGGCGTCCTGCACGCGGCCACCCTGGAGGGCGTGGCCGCCGGCCTCGCCTGGGCGTCGGGCCAGTGGCCGCGCCGCTTCGAGGTCGCGGCACTCCTGGAGGACCCGTCCCGGACGGGGGAACTGGCACGGGACCGCTGGTTCGACTGAACCTGTATACCGAATAGCCGCTGTCTCGCGGGGCGCCGGATCCGAGCGTCTCAAGGGCGGCCGACGTGCCGGTCGCCGTTCACGGCGAGTCATCCCGGCACGGGGGCCGATGTGGTGGCCCGCAACGGCGGGCTACTGGTCCAGGGCGGAGCGCCGCGCGTCGAAAAATCTGAACTTCCGTGCAACCATCTCCGGCGGTCACGGATCTGATCATGTGAGTCAGACAGACTCCACGATCATTGGGCCCCGCGCCGAAGACGGACCGCGAGGAACGACCGGCGCCGGCCCCTTTCTCCACTTGGGGAAACGCATGCGTATACGAGCCACCGTGGCCGCCGTGACCGGCGCCCTGGCCCTTTCCGCCCTCGCCGTGCCGGCCGCCCACGCCGACGAGGTGGAGGGAGACACCAAGATCTCCAATGTCGTCGTGAACGGCGGCAAGCCGGTCGTGGTCACTGCCACGGGCGCCAAGAGCGTCACCGTCACCTTCACCGCCAAGGACGACTCGGGCATCGACTTCGCGCAGCCGATCCTGTACCACGGTTCGAGCATCGAGAAGTCAGACAGCGGCGCGGTCGCCAACAGCCGTGACGGGCGCGCGAAGTGCACCAAGGTCGACGCCACGACGTCGAACTGCACGGCCACCTTCACCCTGCAGCCGCTGGAGAACCTCATCAACTCCGTCGCCGGCACCTGGAAGGTGTGGGCGGTCGCCTCCGCCAAGGACGGCGACTACGTGATGAAGGAGAACGCCAAGAGCTTCAGCGTCCAGCGCCTGTCCAAGCTGACCACGAGCGCCAAGCCCAAGCCGGTGAAGAAGGGCGCGAACGTCACCGTCACCGGGAAGCTGACGCGGGCCAACTGGGACGGCGGCAAGTACTCGGGGTACAGCGGCCAGGCGGTGAAGCTTCAGTTCAAGAAGAAGGGCACCACCACCTACAAGACGCTGAAGACCGTCAAGACGGACTCCGCGGGCGCCCTCAAGACGACGACGAAGGCCAGCGCCGACGGCTACTACCGCTTCGTCTTCGCGGGCAACTCCACCACCCCCGCGGTCAACGCCACGGGTGACCTGGTCAGTGTGAAGAAGTAACCCGCTCACCGGGTGGCCGGCCCGGACTCTCCCGGGCCGGCCTCAGGGAGCGGCGCCTGCCGGGCGCGGACAGGCCGCTCACAGGAAATCCAGATTTCCGTACAACCTTCTTCACGGGCCGGGGATCTGATCATGTGAGTCAGACAGACCACACGATCATTGGGCCCCGCGCCGAAGACGGACCGCGAGGAACGACCGGCGCCGGCCCCTTTCTCCACTTGGGGAAACGCATGCGTATACGAGCAACCGTGGCCGCCGTGACCGGCGCCCTGGCCCTCTCCGCTCTCGCCGTGCCCGCCGCGCACGCCGCCGGCCCCTCCATCTCCCGCGCGGACGCCGCGAAGATCTTCCAGGCTGTTCACGCGCCGTCCACCGCCAAGGCCGGGATCAAGGCCAGCGTCGCCGGTGACGACGACATGCCGTACGACCTGGACGTCACCTTCTCCAACCTCAAGGTGGCCAAGGCGCTCAAGGTCGGCACCACCAACCGCGTGTCCACGACGATCACCTACACCATGAAGTTCGGCGCCGACGTGGACGTGCGCGCCGAGGACTTCTTCACCGAGGCCTACCTGTACAAGGGCTCCTTCGACAGGCCGCAGAACGAGCTCTCCGGCGAGGACCTGGCCAACTGCTCCGTCACCTCGGCGACCACGGCCACCTGCAAGGCCAAGATCGACATCTACCCGGCCGACGGCGACCTGGACAACATCGACGCCGGTACCTGGCGGGCGGGCGCCTATGCCGTCGCGCTCAACGGTCAGGACCCCACGTCGCGCAACTTCGACCTGAGCCAGGTCGGTTACGCCGAGAAGGGCGCCCTCGGCACCACGCTGGTGCAGCGCAACTCCAAGCTGACCACGAGCGCCAAGCCCAAGCCGGTGAAGAAGGGCAAGACCGTCACCGTCACCGGGAAGCTGACGCGGGCCAACTGGGAGAGCGGCAAGTACTCGGTGTACAAGGGCCAGGCGGTGAAGCTTCAGTTCAAGAAGAAGGGCACCACCACCTACAAGACGCTGAAGACCGTCAAGGCGAACTCCACGGGCACCTTCAAGACGACGACGAAGGCCACCGCCGACGGCTACTACCGCTTCGTCTTCGCGGGCAACTCCACCACCCCGGCGGTCAACGCCGTGGGTGACCTGGTCCGCGTGAAGAAGTAAGCCACCCGGCTTCCCGGCCACAGCACTAGTCGGGAAAGCGGCGGCCCGTCCATTTCCACAGGAACTCCAGGACGGCCGCCGCGACCACCGCGATGCCCACCGCGAGCCACGGCATCGTCGTCCCCTCCAGCTTCAGCGCGAAGAAGTCCTGGAACGCGGGCACCGCCAGGACGACGAGGAACGCCACGCCCATCGAGGCCACCAGCGTGATCCGCCACCAGGTGCAGGGGCGGGCGACGATCGCCAGGACCCACATCGAGACCAGGAACAGCGTCAGCGTGGCCGCGCTGGTCTCCGCGTCCAGGGCGTCCGGCCCCGTGTAGTGGTGGCGGGCGACCAGATACGTCACGAAGGTCGCCACGGCGGCCACCGCACCGCCCGGCACCGCGTAGCGCATGACCCGCCGTACGAAGTGGGGCCGGGCCCGTTCCGTGTTCGGGGCCAGGGCCAGGAAGAAGGCCGGCACGCCGATGGTGAGCGTGGACAGCAGGGTCAGATGCCGGGGCAGGAACGGGTACTCCACCTGCGCGCACACCACCAGCACCGCCAGCAGCACCGAGTAGACCGTCTTCACCAGGAACAGGGTCGCGACCCGGGTGATGTTCCCGATCACCCGGCGCCCCTCCGCGACCACGGACGGCAGGACGGCGAAGCTGTTGTTCAGCAGCACGATCTGCGCGACCGCCCGGGTGGCCTCCGACCCCGAGCCCATCGCCACGCCGATGTCCGCGTCCTTCAGCGCCAGTACGTCGTTCACCCCGTCGCCGGTCATCGCGACCGTGTGCCCGCGCCACTGGAGGGCGCCCACCATGTCCCGCTTCTGCTGCGGGGTGACCCGCCCGAACACCGTGCCTCCGGCCACCACCGGAGCCATCTCCTCCCGCCCGGCGGGCAGCCGGCGGGCGTCGACGGCGGTCCCGTCGAGGCCGACCTTCGCGGCGACCGCCCCGACGGACACCGCGTTGTCGCCGGAGATGACCTTGGCGCGGACGTCCTGCTCGGCGAAGTAGCGCAGGGTCTCGGCGGCGTCGGGCCGCAGCCGCTGCTCCAGCACGACGAGCGCGGCCGGCCGCACCGTCCGGGCCACCTCCGGATCGTCCAGGTCGCGGGAGGCGCGGGCGAGCAGCAGCACGCGCAGGCCCTGCTCGTTCAGCCGCCCGGTCTCGGCGAGCGCTGGGGCCTCGGCGGGCAGCAGTACGTCCGGGGCGCCCAGCAGCCACGTACTGGACTCGCCGTCGCCCTCGCTGAAGCTGGCGCCGCTGTACTTGCGGGCGGAGGAGAAGGGCAGCGACTCCACGCAGCGCCACTCCTCGCTGTCCGGGCAGGCGGCGATGATCGCCTGGAGGGAGGCGTTGGGGCGCGGGTCGGACTCGCCGAGCGCGCCGAGCACCTTGCGCACGTACGACTCGGCGTAGCCGTCCAGCGACCTCAGCTCGGTGACGTCCATGCCGCCCTCGGTGAGGGTGCCGGTCTTGTCCAGGCAGACGGTGTCGACGCGGGCGAGGCCCTCGATGGCGGGCAGTTCCTGGACGAGGCACTGCTTGCGGCCCAGCCGGATCACGCCGATGGCGAAGGCGACGGAGGTGAGCAGGACCAGTCCCTCGGGGACCATGGGGACGATGCCGCCGATGGTGCGGGCGACGGACTCCCTCAGGTCGTTGTCCTTCACCACGAGCTGGCTGATGACCAGGCCGATCGCGGTCGGAACCATCATCCAGGTCACGTACTTGAGGATGGTGGAGATGCCGGTGCGCAGCTCGGAGTGGACGAGCGTGAAGCGGGAGGCCTCCTCGGCGAGCTGGGCGGCGTAGGCGCCGCGGCCGACCCTGGTCGCCTGGAAGGCGCCGCCGCCGGCGACGACGAAGCTGCCGGACATCACACGGTCGCCGGGCCGTTTGACGACGGGGTCCGCCTCGCCGGTGAGCAGCGACTCGTCGATCTCGAGACCGTCGGTCTCGGCACAGGTTCCGTCGACGACGACCTTGTCGCCGGGGCCGATCTCGATGAGGTCGCCGAGCACGATCTCCGAGGTGGCGATCTCGACGGCGGTGCCGTCGCGGCGCACCGTGGGGCGGGCCTCGCCTATGACGGCGAGCGAGTCGAGGGTCTTCTTCGCCCGCCACTCCTGGATGATGCCGATGCCGGTGTTGGCGATGATCACGAAGCCGAACAGGCTGTCCTGGATCGGGGCGACGAACAGGGTGATCAGCCACAGGACGCCGATGATCGCGTTGAACCGGGTGAAGACGTTGGCGCGGACGATGTCGGGCAGGGAGCGGCTGCTGCGCACCGGCATGTCGTTGATCTCGCCGCGGGCGATGCGCTCCGCGACCTCGGCGGAGGTGAGTCCGGTCGACCGGACCGCCGTCACGGGCACGGGGTGCACGGGGTCGAGTTCCGCGCCCGCGTCGATGTGCGTCATGCATTCGACGGTACGTGCGGTTGTGCGGCTTCACTCGTCGAGGAGGCGGAAGATCCGACCTGGGGAGGAGTGGGACTCGTACGGCGGTCGTACGGGCGGGGCGCGCGGCCGGCCCATGGCGTTGTGCAGTGCAGAACAGTGCCTTGCACTGCACGGAGGGTGCCCTATGATGCTCGGCACGCTCGGCGCGAGTCCCGGCACGCCGATGCGACGAGGAGGCTCGCCTTGACCGATCCGCTCGCCCCCACCCCCGGCGCACGCAACAACTCGGCCTCGCTGCGCCGGGCGCTCGGGATCCTCATCGGGCTCGGCGACGACACCGAGGGCCGCGGCCGCACGCTCACCGAGCTGGCCGCGCAGCAGGGCCTGAGCAAGTCCACGGCGCTGCGCCTGCTGCAACCGCTCGTCGACGCCCGGTTCGTCCAGGTCCTGCCGAGCGGCGCGTACCGGCTCGGCTGGCGCAACGCCCAGCTCGGCCAGGTGTACCTGGCCGGAAACGACCCGCACCGCGACGCACGCGACGTGCTCAAGGACCTGTCGGAGTCGACGAACGAGACCGTCCACCTGGTCACGGCGGACTTCCCCCACGTGGTCTACGTCGACAAGGTCGACAGCCCGCTTCCCGTGCGGATGGCGTCGCGGGTCGGCAGCACCCAGTCGGCGTACTGCACCAGCGTCGGCAAGGCCATGCTGGCCCACGCCGATGCCGCCGTCGTCGACGCGGTGATCGCGGCGGGCCTGGCCCCGCGCACCGGGAACACCATCACCGACGGCGACGCGCTGCGCGCCGAGCTCGCGAGGACCCGGACCCGCGGCTGGGCGATCGACGACGTCGAGAACGAGGCCGGAGTGCGCTGCGTCGCCGCCCCGGTCTTCGACGCCACCGGGGCCGCGACCCACGCGATCAGCGTGTCCACGCCCGAGGAACGCCTGCCGGCCGAGCGGGTCCCGCGGGTGGTGCCCCTGGTGACAGCGGCGGCCCGCGCCCTCTCGCAGCGGTGGGGAGGCCGCGGATGACCACGGCCGCCCTTGGTGACGAACCCGGCCCTGGCCCGCTCGCGCGGCGCGCCCGGAGCGCCACCAGGTTCAGCTGACCACCCCCGACCCACGGCGTGACCCGCCTCGTCGACGGCGACAGGGCGGCCCGCCCCACCATCCCGAAGGAGCTGCTCCGTGGCCCGATCGGCGGCCCCCCTGCCCCTGCCCCCGGCCCTGACCGGGACCCGTGTCGTGGCCGTGCTGCGGCCCGCGACGACCGAGCACCTCACCACCACTGTGGCCGCGCTCATACGCGCCGGCGTCCGAGCGATCGAACTGACCGCCACCACACCGGACTTCCCGGCCGTCCTGGAACGGACCGTCCGGCAGTTCTCGGCCGACGCGGTGATCGGCGCCGGCACGCTCACCGACGAGGCCCTCACCCGCGCCGCGATCGACGCCGGAGCCGGGTTCGCCGTGTCGCCCGGCCTGGTCGAGGAACTGCCCCGGATCGCTTCCGGGCACGGGGTGCCGTGCATCGTCGGGGCCTGGTCGCCGTCGGAGGTGATGCGGGCCCGCGCCCTCGGCGCGGACGCCGTGAAGATCTTCCCCGCCGCCACCGGTGGCCCCGGCCATCTGCGCAGCCTGCGCGAACCGTTCCCCGGCATTCCGTTCGTCCCGTCGGGAGGGATCACCGTGGAGACCGCCGGCTCGTACGTGGCCGCCGGGGCGGTCGCGGTCAGCCTGGGGGGCGCGCTCACCGGAAGCGCGCTGCGCGATGGCGACGTGTCGGTGATCGCCCGGCGCGCGGAAACCCTGTTCACGTCGATCGAGGAAGCGGTGTGAGCGCGATGGGTCCCGAAGTCGTCACCCTCGGCGAGTCCCTCGGGCTGCTCACCCAGCCGGCGGACATGCCGCTGATCCGGCAGCCCACCCTGCGGCTCGGCTTCGGCGGCGCCGAGAGCAATGTGGCCATCGGACTGGCCCGGCTCGGCCGCGCCGCGCACTGGATCGGCCGGCTGGGCACGGACGAGGTCGGCGCGCTCATCGCCCGGGAGCTGCGCGCCGAGGCCGTCTCGACCTCGATCGTGCGCGATCCCGCGCCGACCGGCCTGATGCTCAAGACCCGCCAGGCCTCGGGCCGGGTGCGGGTCGGCTACTACCGCGCCGACAGCGCCGGTTCCCGCCTCGCCCCCGCCGACCTCGACGAGGACCTGATCGCGGGCGCCAGGATCCTGCACGTCACCGGCATCACCCCGGCCCTGAGCGCGTCCGCGTCCGACGCGGTGCACAGGGCCGTCACCGTCGCCGGGGAGCACGGCGTCACCGTCTCCTTCGACGCCAACTACCGCTCCCGGCTGTGGGACGAGGACCGGGCCCGCCCGGTCCTGAGCCATCTGCTCGGCAAGGCCGGCATCTTCTTCGCCACCACCGAGGAAGCCCTGCTGTTCACCGGCGAGAAGGACCCCGAGCGGCAGGCGAGGGCCATCGCCGCGCTCGGTCCCGGCCAGGTCGTGATCAAGCTCGGCTCCGCCGGAAGCGTCGCCTGCGTCGACGGCGTCGTCCACCGGCAGCGGCCCCGGCCGGTCGCCGTGGTCGACCCGGTGGGCGCCGGGGACGCGTTCGCCGCCGGCTACCTCAGCGGGGTGCTCGGCGCGGCGGAGGCGGCCGAGTGCCTTCGGATCGCCGGTCTGTGCGGAGCCCGTGCCGTCACCGTCGCCGGCGACTGGGAGGGGGCTCCGTTCGCGGCCGAGCTCGACGACACCGGCTGCGAAACCGACGTCGTCCGCTGACGAGGTCCCTGTTCCGCGGACGTCACGGACGTCATTCCGTGGGCGTCGGCTGCTGCGGCAGCCCCGCCCGCTCCGCGGCCGCCCGCTTGATGGCGGCGTCCCGCTTGCGGACGTACCAGATGCCGATCAGGCCCAGGCCGCCGCCGGCCAGGCAGGTCCACACCCACCAGGCGCGGCCGTGGTCGTCGAACCAGCCGTAGAAGGGGAGCTGGACCAGGAAGAGGACGAACCACACGATCGTGCCGCCGGTGATGGTGGCGACCACGGGGCCCTCCAGGGGCTCCGGCGCCTCGTGCTTGGGGGTCCACTTCGCCATGGGGGTCAGCTTACGGGGCGTGAGGGAGAAGCGTCCCGCCCCTGGCAGAGCCGTGGTCTACGCGCGGAGATGGTCTTTTGTGCTTCATATGTTCATACTGAAACGGTCCGAGTCTGGCCACTTCTCTTCGTAGGAATGCACAACAGAGTCGCGGCAGGGACCTGGGGGAACCTGTTGGTGTCTGTTCTGCTCCTCGGTCCGGCCCGGAACTCCTACTCACCCGCACCCTTGAGGTCACCCGCATGTCCACCTCGGCCACCGCCAAGGCTTCCGCCCCCGAGCAGCCGGGTACGCCCCCGTACGGCGCCCTCGACCGCTACTTCAAGATCTCCGAACGGGGCAGCACGCTCTCCCGGGAGATCCGCGGCGGTTTCGCCACCTTCTTCGCGATGGCCTACATCATCGTGCTGAACCCGATCATCCTGGGCAGCGCGAAGGACATGTACGGGCACCAGCTCGACAACGGCCAGCTCGTCACCGCCACCGTCGTGACCGCCGCGTTCACCACGCTGCTCATGGGTGTCATCGGCAATGTGCCGATCGCGCTCGCCGCCGGCCTCGGCGTCAACACGGTCGTCGCGCTCCAGCTCGCGCCGCGCATGACGTGGCCGGACGCCATGGGCATGGTGGTCCTGGCCGGCTTCGTGGTGATGCTGCTGGTCGCCACCGGCCTGCGTGAGCGCGTGATGAACGCCGTGCCGCTCGGTCTGCGCAAGGGCATCGCCATCGGTATCGGCCTGTTCATCATGCTGATCGGGCTCGTCGACTCCGGCTTCGTCTCCCGTATCCCGGACGCCGCCCACACCACCGTCCCGCTCCAGCTCGGCGCCGACGGTCACCTGGTCGGCTGGCCGGTTCTCGTCTTCGTCCTGGGCACGCTGCTCACGCTGGCGCTGATCCTGCGCAAGGTGCCCGGCGCGATCCTGATCTCGATCATCGCGATGACCGTCCTGGCGCTCGTGATCAACTCCGTCGCCAAGGTGCCGTCCTGGGGTCTGACCACCCCGAAGTGGCCGGGCAGCCCGGTGGGCACCCCCGACTTCGGCCTGCTGGGCGAGGTCAGCCTGTTCGGCGGTTTCGGGAAGGTCGGTGTGCTCACCGGCGTCCTGTTCGTCTTCACCGTGCTGCTGTCGACCTTCTTCGACGCCATGGGCACGATCATGGGCATCAGCGACGAGGCGAAGCTGACCGACGCCCAGGGGCAGATGCCCGGCATCAACAAGGTCCTCTTCGTCGACGGCATCGCGGTCGCCGCCGGTGGCGCCAGCTCCTCCTCCGCCACCACCTGCTTCGTGGAGTCGACGGCGGGCGTCGGGGAGGGCGCGAGGACCGGCTTCGCCAACGTCGTCACCGGCGCCCTGTTCGCCGTGGCGCTGTTCCTGACCCCGATCGCCACCATGGTGCCGTCCCAGGCGGCCACCCCGGCGCTGCTCGCGGTGGGCTTCCTGATCCTGTCCGGTTCGGTCAAGGAGATCGACTGGGCGGACTACACGATCGCCATCCCGGCCTTCGTGACGATGCTGATGATGCCGTTCACCTACTCGATCACCAACGGCATCGGCATGGGCTTCATCACCTTCGTGGTGCTGCGCCTGGCGGCCGGCCGCGGCAAGGACGTGCCGGCGGCGATGTACGTGGTGGCGGCGGTCTTCGCCTTCTACTACCTGATGCCGGCCCTCGGCCTGGCCTGATCCCCGGGTCAGGTGACCCCGTAGAACCTCTCCGTCTCCTCGACGGCGGCCTGGAACCGCTCGTCGAAGTCATTCCGAATGAGCGTCCGGACGACATAGTCCTGGACGCTCATTCCTCTTTTCGCGGCATGGCACCTGAGCCGTTCGAGCAGCTCGTGGTCCATGCGCAGGCTGAGCACGCTGGTCCCCATGGCACGAGGGTCGCGGGACCCTTACGCGCGAGGCGTCATGTTCCGCACCGGGATCACTCGAAAGAGTGACGAGCACTTCGTGGCGGGAGTCACGGGCGCAGGGTGTGTCCCCGGTGGTATTTAGCGAGAGTAATGAGTTACGCTAAAGAACATGCCGGACCTCACCCATGGCGACGACGCTGCCGCCGTGAACTCCCTGCGCTCCGCCGTGATGCGGTTGTCCCGTCGGCTCAAGCACCAGCGGGTCGACGAGTCGCTGAGCCCCACCGAGATGTCGGTGCTGGGCACCCTGTCCAACTGCGGAAGCGCCACGCCGGGCGAGCTCGCCCGCAAGGAGCACGTGCAGCCGCCGTCGATGACCCGCATCGTGGCCCTGCTCGAAGCCAAGGGGCTGGTCAGCCTGGAGCCCCACCCCGAGGACCGGCGTCAGAAGGTGGTCACGAGGACCGCCCAGGCCGAAACGATGCTGGAGGAGAGCCGCCGCAAGCGGAACGCCTTCCTGGCCGGCCTGGTCGAGGGTCTGGACGAGGACGAGTGGGCCAAACTGAGCGCCGCCGCCCCCGTACTGGAGAAGCTCGCGCACCTGTAGAACACGTACCACTCGGCGAGTGAGCAGCCGGCCAAGGAGGCGAACCCTTTTGAGTACGGGATCCGGAGCAGACTCCGCCCCCGCACCGACCACCCACGACTCCCGCACCGCCCCCGACACCTCCCGCAAGTCCTCGATGTTCAGCTCGCTGAGGGTCAGGAACTACCGCCTGTTCTTCCTCGGCCAGGTCGTCTCCAACACCGGCACCTGGATGCAGCGCATCGCGCAGGACTGGCTGGTCCTGAGCCTCACCGGCTCCTCGGCCGCCGTCGGCATCACGACGGCCCTGCAGTTCCTGCCGATGCTGCTGTTCGGCCTCTACGGCGGCGTCCTCGTCGACCGCCTGCCCAAGCGGCCCACCCTGCTCGCCACCCAGTCGGCCATGGCCGTCACCGGCCTCGCGCTCGCCGCGCTCACCCTGACCGGCCAGGTCCAGGTGTGGCACGTCTACGTCGCCGCGTTCGCGGTCGGCCTGGCCACGGTCCTGGACAACCCGGCCCGCCAGTCCTTCGTCTCGGAGATGGTCGGCCCGAAGCAGCTCCAGAACGCGGTCAGCCTGAACTCCGCGAACTTCCAGTCCGCGCGGCTGATCGGTCCCGCCGTCGCGGGCGTGATGATCACCGGGGTGGGCACCGGCTGGGCGTTCCTCGCCAACGGCCTGTCCTTCGTCGCGCCCATCGCAGGCCTGCTGCTGATGCGCTCCCGCGAGCTGAACGTCGTCGAGCGCGCCCCGCGCGGCAAGGGCCAGCTCCGCGAGGGCCTGCGCTATGTCGCCGGCCGTCCCGAGCTGATCTGGCCGATCGTCCTGGTCGGCTTCATCGGCACCTTCGGCTTCAACTTCCCGGTGTGGCTGTCGGCCTACGCCGACGACGTCTTCCACGCCGGAGCCGGCGCCTACAGCCTCTTCAACACCGTGATGGCGGTCGGCTCCCTGGTCGGCGCCCTGCTGGCGGCGCGCCGCGGCACCGCCCGGCTGCGCGTGCTCATCGCGGCCGCCGCGGCCTTCGGCGCGCTGGAGATCGTCGCCGCGACGGCCCCGTCGTACTGGCTGTTCGCGCTGCTGATGGCGCCCATCGGGATATTCGGCCTGACGGTGAACGTCACGGCGAACACCGCGGTGCAGATGGGCACCGACCCGGCCATGCGCGGGCGGGTGATGGCCCTGTTCATGATGGTGTTCATGGGCGGTACGCCACTGGGCGCGCCCCTCGTCGGCTGGATCACCGACGCCTACGGCGCCCGCGTCGGCTTCGCCGTGGGCGGCGTCGTCTCCCTCGCCGCGGCCGCCACCATCGGCCTGGTCCTGACCCGCGTCGGCGGCCTGCGCCTCTCGATCGCCTGGCGCCACGGCCACCCCCGGGTCAACCTGGTCCCCCGCGACCAAGGGAAGGCACTGGCGGCGGTGGCGTAGGGCCTCTCGTTCGGATCAGACCCCGCTCCCTGATCCGGCCTGATCCGAACGAAAGACCCTAGCCCGGGGGGTCCGGCCCGGGCGGGAACGGCACGCACGGCGGCCAGGTCACACCCGGGTGTGTGGCAGGACACTGGGGCCATGAGACTCTTCGCCGCCGTGCTGCCGCCGGGGGACGTGCTCCGGGGGCTCGCGGACGAGGTCGCCATGTTGCGGAAGCTGCCCGGTGCGGAGCGGTTGCGGTGGACGCAGCGGCCCGGGTGGCACTTCACGCTCGCCTTCTACGGCGAGGTCGACGAGGAGGTCGTACCCGCGCTGTCGGCCCGCCTGGAGAACGCCGCGCACCGGACCGGGGTCTTCTCGCTCGCCTTGCGCGGGGGAGGGCAGTTCGGGCGGGGCAAGGCGCTGTGGACGGGGGCGGAAGGCGACCTCGCGGCCCTGCGGCTGCTGGCCGGGCGGGCGGACGCGGCGGCGCGGAAGGCGGGCGTGCCGATGGGGGAGCACCGCCCCTACAAGGCCCACCTGACCGTGGCGCGCAGCCGGGACGGCCTGGACGTACGGCCGTACGTCCAGGCGCTGCGGGACTTCGCGAGCAGCGCCTGGACCGTGGAGGAGCTGGTCCTCGTGCGCAGCCTGCTGCCGGTGTCCGGGGCGCCGGGGGAACAGCCCCGTTATGAACCGGTCGGCCGCTGGCCACTGCGGGCGGACGGTTAGTCTCGAGTACGTGGACCCGAAAACCCGGAACCGGATCATGGCCGGTGCGCTCGTGCTGATGTTCGTCGTCGTCGCCCTGGCGGCCGCGCTCGGCAGGTGACGCGGAGCACGGACGCCAGGGCCGGTACGGTCGCCGGGGCGGCGCGGCAGGCGCCTACCAGGCGAAGGCCTCCGGAGACGGACCCGGACCGGGGAAGATCTCGTCGAGCCCGGTCAGCAGCTCCTCGCCGAGTTCCAGCTCGACCGCCCGCAGCGCCGACGCGAGCTGCTCGGCGGTGCGCGGGCCGACGATCGGGCCGGTCACGCCGGGCCGGGTGAGCAGCCAGGCCAGCGCGACCTCCCCGGGCTCCAGACCGTGCTTGTCGAGCAGGTCCTCGTACGCCTGGATCCGGTCGCGCATGGCGGTGTCGGCGAGCGCGTCGACGGACCTGCCGGAGGCACGCCGGCCGCCCTCGACCTGCTTCCTGAGCACACCGCCCAGCAGCCCGCCGTGCAGCGGCGACCAGGGGATGACCCCGAGGCCGTAGTCCCGCGCGGCCGGGATGACCTCCATCTCGGCCCGCCGCTCGGCGAGGTTGTAGAGGCACTGCTCGCTGACCAGACCGATGGTGCCGGAGCGCCGCGCGGCGATCTCGTTGGCCTGGGCGATCTTGTAGCCGGGGAAGTTGGAGGAGCCGACGTAGAGGATCTTGCCCTGCTGGATCAGTACGTCGACGGCCTGCCAGATCTCCTCGAAGGGGGTGTCCCTGTCGATGTGGTGGAACTGGTAGACGTCGATGTAGTCGGTCTGCAGCCGCTTGAGGCTGGCGTCCACGGCCCGCCGGATGTTCACTGCGGAGAGCTTGTCGTGGTTGGGCCAGACGTTGGAGTTGTCCGCGGACATGTTCCCGTAGACCTTGGTGGCCAGGACGACCTTGTCGCGCCGGTCCCCGCCCTTGGCGAACCAGTTACCGATGATCGACTCGGTGCGGCCCTTGTTCTCGCCCCACCCATAGACGTTGGCCGTGTCGACGAAGTTGATCCCCGCGTCCAGCGCCGCGTCCATGATCGCGTGGCTGTCCGCCTCGTCGGTCTGCGGACCGAAGTTCATCGTGCCGAGCACCAGTCGGCTGACCTTGAGTCCTGTGCGTCCGAGCTGTGTGTACTTCATGGTCCACAAGCCAACGTCCTGGAGTGCACTCGACGCAAGGGGGGCTGCGGACGGGGCAACGGGGGTGGTCAGTCGCGGGGGAAGTCACCGGTCCTGAGGACGAGACCGAGGGGAGAGCCGGTGAGGTCGAGGTCCTCGCCGAAGGGCAGCTTCGTCTCGGTCGTGTAGTCGCCGTTCAGGGGGTGCGTGTAGACACGGCATTCGCCTTCGTACGGATCGGCGATGAGGTAGACGGGGACCTCGGCGAGGGCGTAGGTGAGCTTCTTGGGGCCGTAGTCATTGGCGGCCGTGTTCTCGGAGATGACTTCGGCCACGAACTCGATGTCCCGGTAGTGCCAGCGGCCCTTGGCGTCCTGCACCGAGCGGTCGGTCATCGCCGCGACGTCACAGGCGAATCCGTTCAGGCGCCCGGGAAAATCGATGCGCACATCCGAGGCCAGCCGCTTGGCGGGGGACTTGACGCTGAGCTGTCGGGCGATGTCGAAGATGATCTGCCAGTGGGTGTGACGTTGCGGCGACGTGAAGATGTTCCCCCCGACGATCTCGACCTTCGTTCCCTCGGGGACGGGCATCTTCTCGAGCCACTCGAACATCAAGTCCAGAGTCAGCTCGCTGCACTCCTCGGCCATCGGGATCCTGTCTTCCAGGACGGACATCGTGGCGCTTCTCCCCGGCTGCCCCGCGGACGAGCGCAGCCGCGCGGTACAACGATACGCACGGCGTCCGGGGCACGGGGCGGCGTGCATATGCCAGTGAGGGCTCAGCCCTCGTACTCCCCGCCCCACCCCCACCCCCGGTGCAGCGCCCCCGCGAACGCGCCCGCGATCTTGTGCTCGCCGCTCTGGTTCGGGTGGGTGCCGTCGTAGGTGTCCGAGTGGATGTCGTACGTCGGCGGCGGGGGCGCCAGGAGCAGCGGGGAGCGGGGTTCGTCCAGGTCGGCCACCGCCTTGGCGAGCAGCTCGTTGAAACGGTCCATCTGCGCGGCGAAGGGCGGGTCGGCCGCGGCGCGGATGTTCGGGATCACCGGGAGCACGACCGCGCGGACGCGCGCGTCGGCGGCCCGCGCCTGCCGCATGAAGGCCTCCACGTTGACCGCCGTCTGCTCGGGGTTCGTGTAGAAGCCCAGGTCGATCAGGCCGAGCGAGACCAGCAGCACGTCCGGGCGGCACTCGCGCACCGCGTCGCCGATGAGCGGGACCATGTGCCCCCAGCCCTCGCCCCAGCCGGCCAGATGGGCGCGGGGGAAGTCCGGATCGGCGTAGGCGAGGGAGACCGGCGCGTCCGCCGACTTGTCGTGGAGCGTCTCGCGCGGGCCGACGAGCGTGAACGGGCCCCCGTACGTCGCGCACAGGTGCTGCCACAGCCGGTAGCGCCAGGTGTGCTCGCCCGCGCTGCCGATCGTCATGGAGTCACCGACGGGCATGAACCTGAGCATCCGCTCATCATGAACGACGGACGGGAGCGGCGCGACGTGAGGCCCACCACGCGGTGTGAACACACGTGCGGGATGGCACGCTTGGGGGATGCGCCGACCGTTCGCCCTGCTCGCCGGGGCCCTTCTCGTGGGTGCGCTCGCCGCGCCCGCCGCCCTTGCCGCCGACGGCGACGACGGGTTCACGATCAAGGACCCGCGGATCAGGGAGTCCAGCGGCCTCGCGGCCTCGCACCTGCATCCCGGCGTCTACTGGACGCACAACGACAGCGGCTACGGCCCGCAGATCTACGCCGTGGACGGCAGGACCGGCGAGACCGTCGCCACCATCACCCTCAGCGGCATCGGCAAACCCCGCGACGCGGAGGCCATCTCCATCGGGCCAGGCAACCAGATCCACCTCGGCGACATCGGGGACAACCTCGACGGCTCCTGGCCCTACGTGTGGATCTACCGGCTGCCCGAGCCGAAGGAGCTGAAGGACCAGACGATCCGGGCCACGCAGTACGTCGTGAAGTACTCGGACGGTCCGCGCAACGCCGAGTCGATGGTCGTGCACCCGAAGACGGGCCGCGTCTACATCATCGACAAGAAGGAGGACGGCGGTCACCTCTACGAGGGCCCGGCCGAACTGTCCCCCTCGGGAACGAACGTCTTCAGGCCGATCGCCCCCGTCGACCTGTGGGCCACCGACGCCGCCCTCTCCCCGGACGGCACGCACCTCGCCGTGCGCGGCTACTTCGGCGGCATCCACTACGACTGGAACGGCGGCAGGATCAAGCGCGTGGGCCAGCTCGACGTGCCGCTCCAGAGGCAGGGGGAGTCCGTCACCTACAGCGTGGACGGCACCAAGCTGCTGTACGGCAGTGAGGGATCCGGCAGCCCGGTGCAGGTGCGCGACGCGCCGGCGGCCGACGGTTCCGCCAAGTCGCCGTCGAAGCAGGGCGGTTCGAGCACCATCGGGGCCGGTGCCGACGGGGGCGGACGCTTCGGCGTGGGCACCGTCGCCGCGGTGGCCGGCGTGGTGGCCGCGGTGTGGGGGCTGAGGCGTTTGTTGCGTCGGCGCTCTTGACGGGCGGTCGCCGCCTGCCTTCCACTGGGAGGCGCGGGTGTGTGGGAGCGCTCCCACTCGTTCCGGTCCCGCGGCCCCCTCGGGAGGAAGCAGCACCATGTTCCGCACCTTGCGAAGAGCGCTGTGCGCTGCCGCGGCAGCGCTCCTGTTGCCGCTGGGCCTGGGACTCGGCCTGCCGGCCACCGCGCACGCGGCCCCCGCCGCGGGCGGCGCCGGTTACTGGCACACCAGCGGACGCCAGATCCTGGACGCGTCCGGGCAGTCCGTCCGGATCGCCGGCATCAACTGGTTCGGCTTCGAGACCAGCAACCAGGTCGTCCACGGCCTGTGGTCCCGCGACTACAAGAGCATGATCGACCAGATGAAGTCGCTGGGCTACAACACCGTCCGGCTGCCCTACAGCGACGACATCTTCAAGTCCGGCGCGATGCCCTCCAGCATCGACTTCTCCGCCGGCAAGAACGCCGACCTGCAGGGGCTGAACTCCCTCCAGGTCATCGACAAGCTCGTCGCGTACGCCGGCCAGGACGGCCTGAAGGTCATCCTCGACCGCCACCGGCCGGACTCGGGCGGCCAGTCGGCCCTCTGGTACACCGCCTCCGTCCCGGAGTCGACGTGGATCGCCAACCTCAAGTCGATGGCGTCCCGTTACAAGGGCAACGCCACGGTCATCGGCATCGACCTGCACAACGAGCCCCACGACCCGGCCTGCTGGGGCTGCGGGGACCAGGCGACCGACTGGCGGCTGGCCGCCGAGCGGGCCGGCAACGCGGTCCTCTCCGTCAACCCCGACCTGCTGATCTTCGTCGAGGGCGTCCAGACCTTCAATGGCGTCTCCGGCTGGTGGGGCGGCAACCTGATGGGCGTCGGCCAGTACCCGGTGCGGCTCGACGTGGCCAACCGGGTCGTGTACTCGGCCCACGACTACGCCACCAGCGTCGCCCAGCAGAGCTGGTTCAGCGACCCGTCCTTCCCCAGCAACATGCCGGGTGTCTGGGACAAGTACTGGGGCTACATCTTCAAGCAGAACATCGCCCCCGTGTGGGTCGGCGAGTTCGGCACCACGCTCCAGTCCACGGTGGACCAGAAGTGGCTGTCGGCGCTCGTCAGTTACATGCGTCCGACCTCGACGTCCGGCGGCGACTCCTTCCACTGGACGTTCTGGTCCTGGAACCCCAACTCCGGTGACACCGGCGGGATCCTGAAGGACGACTGGCAGACCGTGGACACGGTGAAGGACGGTTACCTCGCGACCGTCAAGGCGCCGGGCTTCCCGAGCACCGGGGGCGGTGACAACGGTGGCGGCGACGGCGGCGGCAAGGCCGCCTGCCGGGCCACGTACGTCGTCAGCAGCGACTGGGGCAGTGGCTTCAACGCCGATGTCACGGTGACCAACACCGGCTCCACCGCGATCAAGTCCTGGAAGGTGACCTGGACCTGGAGCGGGTCCCAGAAGGTCACCAACATGTGGAACGCCTCGTACACCCAGAGCGGCGCGACCGTGACGGCGGTCAACGCCGCCCACAACGGGGCCATCGCGGCGGGCGGTTCGGCCTCCTTCGGCTTCGGGGGCGCGCCCGGGAGCGGGGGTGCGCCGGGCCTGAGCTGCGCGGCGTCGTGACGACGGCGGGGCGCCCGGGCTATCGACGCCGGGCGCCTCGCGGTCGGGGGACCGGGCGGGGCGCCCGCATTCACTCCTCGATGGCGGAAACTGTTCCGCTTGGCTGATCGTCTTGGTTGGCGAGGCCGAGCGGAGGGGGAGCCGGGGTGGGTCGGGGGCGGGCGGACAGCGGTGCGGCGGCGGTGCGGGCGATGGTGCCGCCGTGGGCGCGGCGCCGGGCGGGGCGGAGCGCGCCGAGCCGGGAGGCGCCGGCAGGCGCGGGGCGCCGGGCGGTGTGGCGGCGGGGGCGGGTGCTCGCCGGGCTCGCGGTGCTGACGGCCGGGCTGCTGGTGTTCCACCGGGCCGTGCCCAACTCCGCGGGCCGCGTGGGCAGTCTGCTGGAGGCGTTCCTGCCGTGGCTCGGCCTGGTGGTCGTGGTGCTGTTCGCCCTGGCGCTGCTGCGCCGTTCGGCCGTGGCACTGGTGGCTCTGCTGCTGCCGGTGGCGGCCTGGACGTACCTCTTCGGCGGGCTGCTCCTGCCCGGGGCGGCACCCGGCGCGCGCCAGTTGGTCGTGGTGCAGCACAACGTCAGCGACGAGAACGCCGATCCGGCGGGCACGGCCCGCGCCCTGGACGGCGCCGGTCCGGACCTCATCGCGCTGGAGGAACTGGTCCCCCTGGCCCTGGCGGTCTACGAGCGGACCCTCGCCGCCGCCTACCCGTACCACGAGGTCCGGGGCACCGTCGGACTCTGGTCGAGGCATCCGCTGACCGGTGCGCGGGCGCTGGACATCAAACCCCGTGGGATCACGGAGCCCTGGAACCGCGGACTGCGGGCCGAGGTGCACACGCCGCACGGCCGGGTCGCGGCGTACGTGGCGCACCTGCCCTCCCTCCGCGTCCGGGCGAGCGGCCTCGCGTCCGCCCGGCGCGACGAGAGCGCCCGGCTGCTGGGCGAGGCCGTCACGGCCGAGGAGTTGAGAACGGTGATCCTGCTGGGCGACCTGAACGGCACGGTGGAGGACCGAGGCCTCGCCCCGCTGACCTCACGGCTGAACGTGGCGGAACGGGGCTTCGCGCTCAGCTTCCCCGCGGCCTTCCCGCTGGCCCGGATCGACCAGGTCATGGCCCGCGCGGCCACCGTCACCGAGATCCGCGCCCTGCCCGCCACCGGCAGCGACCACGTACCGGTCGCCGCCAGGGTCGAACTGGGCTGAAGCGGTGGACTGGGTGTGAGGGGGCGGGGCGGCCGGATTCGAACCGGCGTCCTCCGAGATGCTGTCGCGGCGCACTACCTCTGTGCTACGGCCCCGCCTTGACCGTGATCGTAGGCTCCAACGGCACTGGTGCGCTAATGCATTCACACACGAAGGGCGCCCGGCGGATCTCGCCGGGCGCCCTTCGCTGACGTAGGGGACGGTTACAGCTTTTCGATCACGTGGTCGACGCACTTCGTCAGGGCCTCGACGTCCGCCGGGTCGATGGCCGGGAACATCGCGACGCGGAGCTGGTTGCGGCCGAGCTTGCGGTAGGGCTCGGTGTCGACGATGCCGTTGGCGCGCAGGACCTTGGCGACGGCGGCGGCGTCGATCTCGTCGGAGAAGTCGATCGTGCCGATGACCTGGGAGCGCTTGGCCGGGTCCGTGACGAACGGGGTCGCGTACTTGGATTCGTCCGCCCAGGCGTAGAGCCGGGAGGAGGAGTCCTTGGTGCGGGCCGTGGACCAGGCGAGGCCGCCCTGGCCGTTGAGCCACTCCAGCTGCTGGTTGAGCAGGAAGAGGGTGGCCAGCGCCGGGGTGTTGTACGTCTGGTTCTTGCGGGAGTTGTCGATCGCCGTGGGCAGCGAGAAGAACTCCGGGATGTGGCGGCCGGAGCCGTGGACGCGCTCGGCGCGTTCGAGCGCGGCCGGGGAGAACACGCCGATCCACAGGCCGCCGTCGGAGGCGAAGGACTTCTGCGGGGCGAAGTAGTAGACGTCGGTCTCGGCGATGTCGACCGGGAGGCCGCCGGCGCCGGAGGTGGCGTCGACCAGGACCAGGGCGCCCTCGCCGGCGCCGGCCACGCGCCTGATGGGCATGGCGACACCGGTGGAGGTCTCGTTGTGGGTGAAGGCGTAGACGTCGGCGCCCGCCTCGGCCCGGGCCTCCGGGTGCGTGCCGGGGTCGGAGGAGACGACGGTCGGCTCGGCGAGCCAGGGGGCGAGCTTGGCGGCCTTGGCGAACTTGGAGCTGAACTCGCCGAAGGTGAGGTGCTGGGACTTGTTCTCGATCAGACCGTGGGTCGCGATGTCCCAGAACGCCGTGGAGCCGCCGTTGCCGAGGACGACCTCGTAGCCGTCGGGAAGTTGGAACAGCTCGCGGATGCCTTCGCGCACCTGGCCGACCAGGTTCTTCACCGGGGCCTGGCGGTGGGAGGTGCCCATGAGGGATGCGCCGGTCGCGGCGAGGGCGTCCAGCGCCTCCGTCCGCACCTTGGAGGGTCCCGCGCCGAAACGTCCGTCCGCGGGCTTGATGTCAGAGGGAATCCGGATCTCAGCCACGAACGGGAGAGTAGCGGTCGGAGAAATCCGGGTGAAACACATTCCGCCGGGTGAGACGGCCGCGAAAACGATCGCGTGCATCCTGGACGCATGACCGATCTCGGGGATCTTTCGGAGCTTCGGACGGAGCTGCGCCGGGCCGTGCGCGGGGAGGTGGCGTTCGACGTCACCGCACGGGCGCTGGTCACCATGGACGCGTCCAACTACCGGCGGGTCCCGCTGGGCGTGGTGGCTCCGCGGGACGCCGACGACGTGGCGGCGGTGCTCGAGGTCTGCCGGGCCCGCGGGGTGCCGGTGGTCGCGCGGGGCGGCGGGACGTCGATCGCGGGCCAGGCGACCGGGACGGGCGTGGTGCTCGACTTCACCCGGCACATGAACCGGGTGCTGGACCTCGACCCCGGGGAGCGGACCGCCGTGGTCCAGCCGGGCGTGGTCCTGGACCGGCTCCAGGAGGCCGCCGCGCCGCACGGGCTCCGCTTCGGCCCGGACCCGTCCACGCACAGCCGGTGCACGCTCGGCGGGATGATCGGCAACAACGCGTGCGGCTCCCACTCGGTGGCCTGGGGGACGACCGCGGACAGCGTGCGGGAGCTGTCGGTGCTCACCGCGCGCGGGCGGCCACTGCGGCTGGGGCGCGAGTGGGCCGGCGCGCCGGACGGGCTGCGGGAGCTGGTGGACAGCGAGCTCGCCCGGCTGCGGACCGGTTTCCCGCGGCTGCCCCGCCGCATCTCCGGGTACGCCCTGGACGCCCTGCTGCCCGAGAACGGCGCGGACGTGGCGCGCTCCTTCTGCGGCTCGGAGGGCACCCTCGGCGTGCTGACGGAGGCGGTCGTACGGCTCGTCGAGACGCCACGCGCGCGTGTGCTGGCCGTGCTGGGATACGCCGACGAGGGCGCCGCCGCCGACGCCGCGGCCGGACTGCTGCCATGGGGGTCCCCCCGGTCGAGCGAAGCCGAGACTGGGGGACGGCCGCTGACGGTGGAGGGGATGGCGCGGGACCTGGTGCCGTCCGCGGCGGCCGGGCTGCCGCGCGGGGACGCCTGGCTGTTCGTGGAGACGGGCGGGGAGACGGCGGGGCAGGCACGCGCGCGTGCCGAGGCGATCGTGCGGGCGGCCGACGCCGTGGACGCCGCGATCGTCGGGGACCCGGCAGCGCAGCGCGCGCTGTGGCGGATCCGGGAGGACGCGAGCGGTACGGCGACCCGGATGCCGGACGGCACGGAGGCGTGGCCGGGGTGGGAGGACTGCGCGGTGCCGCCGGAGCGGCTGGGCGCGTATCTGCGGCGGTTCCGGGAGCTGTTGGCCGCCCACGGGCTGCGAGGCGCCCCGTACGGGCACTTCGGGGACGGCTGCATCCACGTCCGCATCGACTTCGACCTGCTGACCCCGGCCGGGATCGGCCGGTACCGGCGGTTCTCGCGGGAGCTGGCCCAACTGGTGGTGGCGCACGGCGGTTCGCTGTCCGGGGAGCACGGGGACGGGCAGGCCCGCGCAGAGCTGCTGCCGACGATGTACGGCGAGCGGATGGTGGCCCTCTTCGAGCAGGTCAAGGGGGTGTGGGACCCCGACGACCTGCTCAATCCCGGGATGCTGGTCCGTCCGGCGCCCCTGGACGCGAACCTGCGCTTCGCCGTGCTGCCGCGCCGTCCGGTCGACGTGGCCTTCGGCTACACCGCCGACCGGGGGGACTTCTCCGCGGCGGTGCGCCGGTGTGTCGGGGTCGCGAAGTGCCGTACGACCGAAGTGCCGGGCGCCGCGGTCATGTGCCCGTCCTTCCGGGTCACGGGCGAGGAGGAGCACTCCACGCGCGGGCGTGCCCGGCTGCTGCACGAGATGCTCGCCGGTGAGCTGGTGACCGACGGCTGGCGGTCGGCCGAGGTCCGGGACGCGCTCGACCTGTGCCTGTCGTGCAAGGGGTGCCGGTCGGACTGTCCGGTCGGGGTCGACATGGCCACGTACAAGGCGGAGTTCCTGCACCACCACTACGCCGGACGGCGCCGCCCGGCCGCCCACTACGCCCTCGGCCGGCTTCCGGTGTGGCTGCGCTGGGCCGCCCGTACGCGCACCGCGCCACTGCTGAACGCGCTCGCCTCCCTGCGGCCGCTCGCCTCGGCGGTGAAACGGCTCGGCGGAATCACACCCGAACGAGGGATCCCGCGACTGGCGCGCGAGCCGTTCACCCGATGGTGGCGCAGACGGTCGTACGCACCGGCAAACGGCGGGGAGGGGGCGGGCGATCCGGTCGTCCTGTGGCCGGACACCTTCACCGAGCACCTGTCGCCGTCCGTGGGCCGGGCGGCCGTCCGCGTGCTGGAGGCGGCCGGGCTGCGGGTGGCGCTCCCGCCGACCCTGCGCCTGCGCCGCCCCCCGGTGGGCGACGGAGGCTCCGCGCTGCTCAATCCCGTGTCCGTCCTGCGCGGCCGGGGCCGTGTCTGCTGCGGCCTGACCTACGTCTCCACCGGCCAGCTGGAGCGGGCCCGCGCGGTGCTGCGCCGCACCCTGGACCTGATGGAACCGGTGCTTGAGACCGACGCGCCGGTCGTCGTCCTCGAACCGAGCTGCGCCGCCGCCCTGCGCACCGACCTGCCGGAGCTGCTGCCCGAGGACCCGCGGGCCCGCCGCCTGGCCGACCGCGTGCTGACCTTCGCGGAGGTCCTCGGGCGCCACGCACCCGGCTGGACCCCGCCCCGTCTGGACCGCCCGGTCGCCGGGCAGACCCACTGCCACCAGCACGCCGTGCTCGGCGACGCGGCCGACCGGCGCCTGCGCGAGGCGGCAGGGCTGAGCGGCGAGCTGTCCGGCGGCTGCTGCGGTCTGGCCGGGAACTTCGGCTTCGAGAAGGGCCACTGGGAGGTGTCGGCCGCCTGTGCCGAGGAACAGCTCCTGCCGTCGGTACGGCGGGCCCCGGCCGGCGCGGTGGTCCTGGCGGACGGCTACTCGTGCCGCACCCAGCTGGACCAACTGGCCGGAGTACGGGGCCGCCATCTGGCGGAGGTACTGGCGGAAGGGCTGGAGGGGCCCGGCGACGGGTGACCGCCGGGTTGCCGTGGGCCTGAAGGGGTACAGCGCTCCCGTGAACACGGAAGGGGGCCATCGTGGACAGTGGCAAACGGGTTTCACGCCCCTGACCGCGTCCACTACCCTGGACCCATCAGTACATCCCGATGCACAAACCCCTAGCCCAGTACCTGGACCGCCCCGTGACCACGCCCAGCGCCACCACACCTTCCTCTCCGTCCCCGGTCACCTCCGCGCCGGCCACCGCGCCCGGGCCCGGGTCCCCGGGCCGTTTCGGCTCGCTCGGCCCGGTCGGGCTGGTCCTGGCCGGGGGCATCTCGGTGCAGTTCGGCGCCGCGGTGGCCGTGACGCTGATGCCGCGGGCGGGCGCGCTCGGGGTGGTGACCCTGCGGCTGCTGGTGGCCGCGATCGTGCTGCTGCTGGTCTGCCGGCCCCGGCTGCGCGGGCACTCGCGCGCCGACTGGGGCACGGTGGTCGTCTTCGGCATCGCGATGGCCGGGATGAACGGCCTCTTCTACCAGGCGGCCGCCCGCATCCCGCTCGGCCCCGCCGTCACCCTCGAAGTGCTCGGCCCGCTCGCCCTGTCGGTGCTGGCCTCGCGCCGCGCGATCAACTTCGTGTGGGCCGCCCTGGCCCTGGCCGGCGTCTTCCTGCTGGGCGGCGGGAGTTTCGACAGCCTCGACCCCGTCGGTGTCGCCTTCGCGCTGGGCGCGGGCGTGATGTGGGCGGCGTACATCGTCTTCAGCGCCCGTACCGGCCGGCGCTTCCCGCAGGCCGACGGGCTGGCCCTGGCGATGGCGGTCGGCGCACTGCTGTTCCTGCCGCTGGGGATCGCCGAGTCCGGGTCGAAGCTGCTCGTCCCGTCGACGCTCGCCCTGGGCGCGGGGGTGGCCGTGCTGTCCTCCGTCCTGCCGTACACCCTCGAACTGCTCGCCCTGCGCCGCCTGCCCGCCTCCACCTTCGCCATCCTCATGAGCCTGGAACCGGCCCTCGCCGCCTCGGCGGGCTTCCTCATCCTCGGCCAGTCCCTCTCCGCCCTCCAGACCACGGCCATCGTCCTGGTCATCGTGGCCAGCATGGGCGCGGTCCGCACCCAGGTGGGACGGGCCAAGGCGGTGCCCCCGCTTCCGGAGGCGCATCCCTGACGGGTTCCGCTCCCCGCGCCGCGTCGTCCGACCGGTCCCGATGCTCGGCGTCGCGCGACCGGCCATGAATTCATGCAAGCATGCTTGATTGTTTCGGGGGGCGCTGCCATGCTCCCCGCATGGCCGATCCGACGCTGGTGTTCGACGATCTGCGTGCTGAGGGTGACGAACTCGATCGGCTTGTCGCCGGGCTGAGTCCCGCGGAGTGGGGACGGCCGACGCCCGCGGCCGGGTGGAGCGTCGCGCATCAGATCGCCCACCTCGCCTGGACCGACCGGTCCGCGCGTCTCGCCGTCACCGACCCGGAGGGCTTTCAGGCACTGGTCGAGGAGGCACTCGCCGCCCCCAGGACGTTCGTGGACCAGGGGGCGGAGGAGGGCGCACGGCTGCCGTCGGACGAGTTGCGGGCGCGCTGGCGGGAGGGGCGGGACGCGCTCGACCGGGCGTTGCGGGCGGCGCCGCCGGGGGCCCGCTTCCCGTGGTACGGGCCGCCCATGTCGGCCGCCTCCATGGCGACCGGGCGGCTGATGGAGACCTGGGCGCACGGACAGGACGTGGCCGACGCGCTCGGTGTGGTGCGCACACCCACCGACCGGCTCAGGCATGTGGTGCGCATCGGGGTGCGGGCGCGGGACTTCGCCTTCGGCGCGCACGGGCTGCCCGCGCCCACGGAGGCGTTCCGCGTGGAGGTCCGAGGTCCCTCCGGGGAGCTGTGGACGTACGGCCCCGAGGACGCCGGGCAGCGGGTCACCGGGCCCGCCCTCCACTTTTGTCTCCTGGTCACCCAGCGCGCCCACCGTGCCGACCTCGCGGTACGTGCCGAGGGGCCGGACGCCGACCGCTGGCTGGACATCGCCCAGGCCTTCGCCGGTCCGCCCGGTGGAGGGCGGGCGCCCGAGGGGGCCGCCGGATGACCCTGCGCATCGGCAACGCCTCCGGCTTCTACGGCGACCGGTTCGACGCCGTGCGCGAGATGCTCACCGGCGGTGAACTGGACGTCCTCACCGGCGACTACCTCGCCGAGCTGACCATGCTCATCCTGGCCCGGGACCGGCTGGGGGACCCGGCGGCCGGCTACGCCCGCACCTTCCTGCGGCAGATGGAGGAGTGCCTCGGACTCGCCCACGAGCGGTCCGTGAGGATCGTGACCAACGCGGGCGGGCTCAACCCGGCCGGGCTCGCCGGCCGCTTACGGGAGCTGGCCGAACGGCTCGGCATCCCGGTGCGCGTGGCCCATGTCGAGGGCGACGACCTCACCGCCGTCCTCCCCCGTGCCCCCGCCGGGGACGCCCCCCTGGCCGCCCACGCCTACCTCGGCGGCTTCGGGATCGCCGCCTGCCTGCGCGCGGGCGCCGACGTCGTGGTCACCGGGCGGGTCACGGACGCCGCCCTGGTCACCGGGCCCGCCGCCGCCCACTTCGGCTGGCAGCCGGAGGAGTACGACCGGCTGGCGGGCGCCGTCGTCGCCGGGCACGTGCTGGAGTGCGGCGCCCAGGCCACCGGCGGCAACTACGCCTTCTTCGCCGACCACCCCCTCGACCGGCTGCGCCACCCCGGTTTCCCGCTCGCCGAGCTCCACGAGGACGGCGGCTGCGTGATCACCAAGCACCCCGGCACGGGCGGTGTCGTGGACGTCGGCACGGTGACCGCGCAGCTCCTGTACGAGACGGGTGGCGCCCGGTACGCCGGGCCCGACGTCACGGCCCGGCTGGACACCGTACGGATCAGCCAGGACGGGCCCGACCGGGTGCGCGTCGAGGGCGTGCGCGGGGAGCCGCCGCCGCCCACTCTCAAGGTGGGCCTCAACCGCCTCGGCGGCTTCCGCAACGAGGTCGCCTTCGTCCTCACCGGCCTCGACATCGAGCGCAAGGCCGAACTGGTGCGACGGCAGATGCGGGACGCGCTCGGGGCCGCCGGGCCGGCCCCCGCCGAGGTGCGCTGGGACCTCGTACGGACCGACCGCCCCGACGCCGGCACCGAGGAGACGGCAAGTGCCCTGCTCCGCCTGGTCGTACGGGACCGGGACCAGCGGGCCGTCGGACGGGCGTTCAGCGGGGCCGCCGTGGAGCTGGCACTCGCCGGATACCCCGGCTTCCACATGCCGGCGCCTCCCGGAAAGGGCACGCCCTACGGGGTCTTCGAGGCCGTGTGCGTCCCCCAGGACGCCGTCGAGCAGGTGGCCGTCCTCCCCGACGGCCGCCGTGTCTCCGTGCCCCCGCCCGGACGGACGCGCGCACTCGCGGACGTGGAGCGGCCACCGCTGCCGGAGCCCCTGCCGGACGGACCCACCCGGCGGGCCCCGCTCGGACTCGTCGCCGGGGCGCGCAGCGGCGACAAGGGCGGCGACGCCAACGTCGGCGTGTGGGCGCGCTCGGAACAGGGCTGGCGGTGGCTCGCGCACGCGCTGACGACCGGGACGTTCCGGCACCTGGTCCCCGAGAGCCGCACGCTGGCCGTGCGACGGCACGTACTGCCCGGTCTGCGCGCCCTCAACTTCGTCGTCGAGGGAATCCTCGGCGAGGGCGCCGCCGCCCAGCACCGCTTCGACCCGCAGGCCAAGGCCCTCGGCGAATGGCTGCGCTCCCGCCACCTGGACATACCGGAGGTCCTCCTTTGACGGTCCTTTCCTCCGCCCTGGACACCGGATCGGCCGAGTACAAGGCCCACCGCGAGGCCATGCTCGGCAAGCTCGCCGCACTCGACGCCGAGCACGCCAAGGCGCTCGCGGGCGGCGGCGCGCAGTACGTCGAGCGGCACCGGCGGCGCGGCAGACTGCTCGCCCGTGAGCGGATCGAGCTGCTGCTCGACCCCGACACGCCGTTCCTGGAGCTGTCGCCGCTGGCCGGGTGGGGCAGCGACTGGACCGTGGGTGCCTCGCTGGTCACCGGGATCGGGGTCGTCGAGGGCGTGGAATGCGTGATCACCGCCAACGACCCGACCGTGCGCGGCGGTGCCAGCAATCCGTGGAGCCTGAGGAAGGCGCTGCGGGCCAACGACATCGCGCTCGCCAACCGGCTGCCCTGCGTCAGCCTCGTCGAGTCCGGCGGCGCCGATCTGCCGTCCCAGAAGGAGATCTTCATCCCCGGGGGCGCCGTCTTCCGGGACCTGACCCGGCTGTCGGCGGCCGGCATCCCGACCGTCGCCGTCGTCTTCGGCAACTCCACCGCCGGGGGCGCGTACATCCCCGGCCTGTCCGACCACGTGATCATGGTCAAGGAGCGGGCCAAGGTGTTCCTCGGCGGTCCGCCGCTGGTGAAGATGGCCACCGGCGAGGAGAGCGACGACGAGTCCCTGGGCGGCGCCGAGATGCACGCGCGCGTGTCCGGTCTCGCCGACCACTTCGCCCTCGACGAGCCGGACGCCCTCCGCCAGGCCCGGCGGGTCGTCGCCCGGCTCAACCACCGCAAGGCGTACCCCGATCCGCCCGCCGCGGCGCCGCCGGAGTACGACGAGGAGGAGCTGCTGGGGATCGTCCCCGGCGATCTGCGGATCCCCTTCGACCCGCGCGAGGTCGTCGCCCGGATCGTCGACGCCTCCGACTTCGACGAGTTCAAGCCGCTGTACGGGACGAGCCTGGCCACCGGCTGGGCCACCCTGCACGGCTATCCCGTCGGCGTCCTCGCCAACGCCCGGGGCGTGCTGTTCAGCGAGGAGTCGCAGAAGGCGGCCCAGTTCATCCAGCTCGCCAACCAGCGGGACGTACCGCTGCTGTTCCTGCACAACACCACCGGCTACATGGTCGGCCGCGAGTACGAGCAGGGCGGCATCATCAAGCACGGCGCGATGATGATCAACGCGGTGTCCAACTCGCGGGTCCCGCACCTGTCCGTCCTCATGGGGGCGTCCTACGGCGCCGGGCACTACGGCATGTGCGGACGGGCCTACGACCCCCGCTTCCTGTTCGCCTGGCCCAGCGCCAAGTCCGCCGTCATGGGGCCGCAGCAACTCGCGGGCGTGCTGTCGATCGTGGCCCGGCAGTCGGCGGCCGCCAAGGGGCAGCCGTACGACGAGGAGGCGGACGCCGCGCTGCGCGCGATGGTGGAGCGGCAGATCGAGGCCGAGTCGCTGCCGGCGTTCCTGTCCGGGCGGCTCTACGACGACGGCGTCATCGACCCGCGCGACACCCGCACCGTTCTCGGCCTGTGCCTGTCGGCCGTCCACACCGCGCCCTTCGAGGGCGCGCGCGGCGGCTTCGGCGTCTTCCGGATGTGAGGGATCCCTTGATTTCCACGCTGCTCGTCGCCAACCGGGGCGAGATCGCCTGCCGTGTCTTCCGCACCTGCGCCGAACTGGGCATCCGGACGGTCGCCGTGCACTCGGACGCCGACGAGGACGCGCTGCACGCGCGCGTGGCCGACATCGCGGTGCGCCTGCCGGGCGTGACGCCCGCCGAGACGTATCTGCGCGGCGACCTGATCGTGAAGGCGGCGGTGGCGGCCGGCGCGGACGCCGTCCACCCGGGCTACGGCTTCCTCGCCGAGAACGCCGGCTTCGCGCGGACCGTCCTGGACGCGGGCCTGGTCTGGATCGGGCCGCCGCCGGGGGCCATCGAGGCGATGGCGTCCAAGACCCGCGCCAAGGAGCTGATGGGCGTGCCGCCGCTGCGCGAGGTCACCGAGGCCGACCTGCCGGTCCTGGTGAAGGCCGCCGCGGGCGGCGGCGGACGCGGGATGCGGATCGTACGGCGGCTGGAGGACCTGGACGCCGAACTGGAGGCGGCGCGCGCCGAGGCGCTCGGCGCCTTCGGCGACGGCGAGGTGTTCGCCGAGCCGTACCTCGGGGGCGAGGCGGGCGGGCGGCACGTGGAGGTGCAGGTCCTCGCCGACACCCACGGCACCGTGTGGACGCTGGGCACCCGCGACTGCTCCCTCCAGCGGCGCCACCAGAAGGTCGTCGAGGAGGCCCCGGCGCCCGGACTTCCCGCGGACACCGGACGGGAGTTGCACGAGCTGGCCGTGCGCGCCGCGCGGGCCGTCGACTACACCGGTGCGGGGACCGTCGAGTTCCTGGTGGCCGACGGAAGGGCGCACTTCCTGGAGATGAACACCCGCCTTCAGGTGGAACACCCGGTCACGGAGGCCGTGTTCGGCGTGGACCTGGTCGCCCTGCAGATCCGTGTCGCCGAGGGCCACGCCCTGGACGCCGAACCGCCCGCCGCGCGCGGGCACGCGGTCGAGGCCCGCCTGTACGCCGAGGACCCGGCCCGCGACTGGGCGCCGCAGACCGGCACCCTGCACCGCCTGTCCGTCCCCGGCGTCCGCCTGGACACCGGCTACGGCGACGGGGACACGATCGGCGTCCACTACGACCCGCTGCTCGCCAAGGCGGTCGCCCACGCGCCCACGCGCGCGGAGGCGCTGCGCAAGCTCGCCGGCGCGCTGGAGCGGGCCGCCGTCCACGGCCCGGTCACCAACCGGGACCTGCTGGTGCGGTCCCTGCGGCACGAGGAGTTCGCCACCGGCCGTATGGACACCGGCTTCTACGACCGCCACCTCGCCGAACTGACCGCGCCCGCCCCCGACCCGTACGCGCCCCTGGCCGCCGCGCTCGCCGACGCGCACGACCGCTCCCGCTTCGGCGGCTGGCGCAACCTGCCCTCTCAGCCGCAGGTCAAGCGGTACCTGATGGCGGGCGAGGAGCACGAGGTGCGCTACCGCCACACCCGTACGGGCCTGGCCCCCGACGCCGTGGGGGTGCGGGTGGTGCACGTGGACGCGCACCTGGTCGTGCTCGAAGCCGGCGGTGTCCGGCGCGGGTACGAGATCGCCCGCTACGGCGAGCGGGTGTACGCGGGACCGACCGCGCTCACCGCCCTGCCCCGTTTCCCCGAACCCGTCGCCCAGCACGCCCCCGGCTCACTGCTGGCCCCCATGCCCGGCACCGTCGCGCGCGTCGCCGATGGACTGGCGGCCGGCGACACCGTACGGGCCGGACAACCACTGCTGTGGCTGGAGGCGATGAAGATGGAGCACAAGATCTCCGCGCCCGTCACGGGCACGCTCAGCGCCCTGCACGCCGCCCCCGGCCGCCAGGTCGAGGTCGGCGCCCTGCTCGCCGTCGTAGAGGCAACCCGGGAGGATCAGTGAGCGCCACGCTGGAAACCGAAGAACACAGGGACCTGCGCGCCGCCGTGGCCGCCCTCGGCAAACGCTACGGCCGCGCCTACCTCACCCGTGCCGTCGCCGAGGGCCATCCCCTCACCGAACTCTGGTCGGAGGCCGGCAAGCTCGGCTACCTGGGCGTCAACCTGCCGGAGGCGTACGGCGGGGGAGGCGGTGGCATCACCGAACTGGCCATTGTCCTGGAGGAGCTGGGCGCCGCCGGCTGCCCCCTGCTGATGATGGTCGTCTCGCCCGCCATCTGCGGCACCGTCATCGCCCGGTTCGGCACGGAGGAGCAGAAGCGCGCCTGGCTGCCCGCGCTGGCGAACGGCACCCGCACCATGGCCTTCGGCATCACCGAACCCGACGCCGGCTCCAACTCCCACCGCATCACCACCACCGCCCGCCGCGACGGTGCCGACTGGGTGCTCACCGGCCGCAAGGTGTTCGTCTCCGGTGTCGACATCGCCGACGCCGTCCTGATCGTCGGTCGCACCGAGGACGCGCGCACCGGCCGCCTCAAGCCCTGCCTGTTCATCGTCCCGCCGGACGCGGAAGGCTTCCAGCGGCGGCCCATCGACATGGAACTCACCGCCGCCGAGAAGCAGTTCGAGCTGGTCCTGGACGAGGTGCGGCTGCCCGCCGGCGCGCTCGTCGGCGGGGGCACCTCCCACGCTTTCGGCAGTGGGGGAGAGGACGCGGGCCTGCTGCAACTGTTCGCCGGGCTCAACCCCGAGCGCATCATGACGGCCGCCTTCGCGATCGGCATGGGGCGGCACGCGCTCGGCCGGGCCGTGGAGTACGCGCGCGAACGCACCGTCTGGAAGGCCCCCATCGGCTCCCACCAGGCCATCGCCCACCCGCTCGCGCAGGCCCACATCGACCTGGAACTCGCCCGCCTGATGACGGGCAGGGCGGCCCGCCTGTACGACGCGGGCGACGACGTGGGCGCGGGCGAGGCCGCCAACATGGCCAAGTACGCGGCCGGTGAGGCCTGTGTGCGGGCCGTCGACCAGGCCGTGCACACCCTCGGCGGCAACGGCCTCACGCGCGAGTTCGGGCTCGCCTCGCTGGTGACGGCCTCCCGCGTGGCCCGTATCGCCCCGGTGAGCCGGGAGATGATCCTCAACTACGTCTCCCACCAGACCCTGGGCCTGCCCAGGTCGTACTGACCGCCCCGCCCGCCGGAAGCGAGGAGGAACCATGATCCGCGGCGAGTGGGAGCAGCGGCCATGACCCTGATCGGACGTACACGCGCGCGTGCCGTGGAGACGCTCGGCCTGGACTCGCCGGGCAACCGCAACGCCCTGTCGGCGGCGCTCGTCGGGGAACTTGCCGCCGCGCTGGCCGACTGCGCCGGGGACGGCGGGGTCCGTGCCGTCGTCCTCACCCACACCGGCACCACCTTCAGCGCGGGCGCCGACCTGCGCGACCCTCCCCGGCCCGAGGCGCTGGTGGACCTGCTGCGGCAGATCGTCGAACTGCCCAAGCCGGTCGTCGCCCGGGTCACCGGACACGTCCGCGCGGGCGGTCTCGGGCTGCTCGCCGCCTGCGACATCGCCGTCGCCTCGCACCGGGCCACGTTCGCGTTCACCGAGGTGCGCATCGGGGTGGCCCCCGCGGTGATCTCGCTGCCGCTGCTGCCCCGCGCCGACCCGCGCGCGCTGGCCCGCCACTGCCTCACCGGGGAACGGTTCGACACGGCCGAGGCGGTCAGGACCGGCCTGCTGACGGCCGCCGGGGACGACGCCGACGCCGTACTGGAGCCGATCCTCGACGGCCTGCGCCGCTCCTCACCCCAGGCACTGGCCGAGACGAAACGACTGCTCACGACTAGGGTGCTGGAAGCCTTCGACCGGGACGCGGCCGCCCTGACCGCGCTCTCGGCCCGGCTGTTCTCCTCCGCGCAGGCGCGCGAGGGCATGACGGCCTTCCTCGAACGACGGGATCCCGAATGGGCGGTGTGACCACACACGACCGCGCGGAACGCGCCCCCAAGCAGGACCGCAGCCGGGCCACCCGGCAGCGGCTCCTCCAGGCCGCCGTGGCCTGCCTCGCCGAACACGGCTGGGCCGGGTCCACGGTCTCGGTGGTCGCCGAACGCGCCGGCGTCTCCCGAGGCGCCGCCCAGCACCACTTCCCCACCCGCGAGGACCTGTTCACCGCCGCCGTCGAGTACGTGGCCGAGGAACGCTCCACCGCCCTGCGCGACCTGTTCCCCGAGGGCGCGGCCGGCGACCGGCGGGCCGTGGTCGCCGCCCTCGTCGACCTCTACACGGGGCCCCTCTTCCGGGCCGCGCTCCACCTGTGGGTGGCCGCCTCCAACGAGGACCAACTGCGCCCCCGTGTGACCGAGTTGGAGGCCCGCGTGGGCCGGGAGACGCACCGGATAGCGGTCGAGCTGCTGGGCGCGGACGAGGCCCGCCCCGGCGCCCGCGAGACCGTCCAGGGCTTCCTCGACATGGCCCGTGGCCTCGGCCTGGCCAACCTCCTCACCGACGACACCGCCCGCCGCGAACGCGTGGTCGCCCAGTGGGCGGCCCTGCTGGAGGAGGCGCTGGGCCGCGGTCCGGTCACCGCGTGAACCGCGCCACACCGCTGTCGCACGCCCCGCAGTACCCTGTGCGCATGTTCTTGCCGCTCGTGCGACGCCGCCACGTGGACTACGTGCGCGTCACGAGCATGGGCTGTCGGCGCTCCGCCTGACCCTGCCCCTTCCGCGGCGGCCGATCGCCCCGCACCTCTCACCCGGTTTCCCTCCTCCGGAACCCGCGCCGCGCGCCCACCCACGGCGGCCGCCCGGGACCCGTACACCCTGCGGACGTGACCCATGACGAACACGGCGACGAACCCGTCGTACGACCAGCTCCCCATCATCGACCTCGCAGCCGCCGACCGCGGTCCCCGGGAACGGGCGCTGCTGCACGAGCAGTTGCACGGTGCCGCGCACGACGTGGGCTTCTTCCAGCTCGTCGGGCACGGCGTCACCCGGGCCGAGACCGACGCGCTGCTCGACGCCATGCACGCCTTCTTCCGGCTCCCCGAGGCCGACCGCCTCGCCCTGGACAACGTCAACTCGCCCCACTTCCGCGGCTACACGCGCACCGGGGACGAGCGCACCGGCGGTGCCCGCGACTGGCGCGACCAACTCGACATAGGCGCCGAGCGACCCGCCCGCGTCCCCGGCCCCGGCGAGCCCGCGTACTGGTGGCTCCAGGGCCCCAACCAGTGGCCGGCCGCCCTGCCCGAGCTGCGCACCGCCGCGCTCGCCTGGATCGACCGGCTCGGCGCCGTCGCCCGCAGGCTGCTGCACGAGCTGCTCACCGCCATCGGCGCGCCCGCCGACTTCTACGACCCCGTCTTCGGCGAGCACGCCCACCCGCACCTCAAGCTCGTCCGCTACCCGGGCAGCGCCGGCGACGGCACCGACCAGGGCGTCGGCGCCCACAAGGACTACGGCTTCCTCACCCTGCTGCTCCAGGACCGGATCGGCGGGCTCCAGGTGCAGCGCGCGGACGGCCTCTTCCACGACGTGCCGCCGATCGAGGGCGCGTTCGTCGTCAACCTCGGTGAGCTGCTGGAGGTCGCCACCAACGGCTACCTCGTCGCCACCAACCACCGGGTCGTCTCCCCGCCCGGTGCCACCGAGCGGTTCTCGGTGCCGTTCTTCTACAACCCGCGCCTGGACGCCCGCGTCGCGCCGCTGCCCTTCCCGCACGCCTCGACCGCGCCCGGTGTCACGGACGACCCGGGCAACCCGCTGTTCGCCGATTACGGGCTGAACGAGCTGAAGGGCAAGCTCCGCGCCCACCCGCTGGTGGCCCGACGGCACCACACGGAGTTGCTGAGCCCCGCGTGATGCCGTGATGCCGCGCGTGCCGGCCGGATGCGGTGAAGTGCCCGGTCAGTGCGAGATGTTGTCGTAGCCCGCGATCTCCCGCGGGCTGCGCGGGCCGGGACCGACGTAGCGGGCGGAGGGGCGCACCAGGCGGCCGGTGCGCTTCTGCTCCAGGATGTGAGCCGACCAGCCCGCGGTACGCGCGCACGTGAACATCGACGTGAACATGTGCGCCGGCACCTCGGCGAAGTCCAGCATGATCGCCGCCCAGAACTCGACGTTCGTGGCCAGCACCCGGTCCGGCCGGCGGTTGTGCAGCTCCTCCAGGGCGGCCTTCTCCAGGGCCTCGGCGACCTCGTAGCGCGGGGCGCCGAGCTCCCGGGCGGTGCGGCGCAGCACGCGTGCGCGTGGGTCCTCGGCCCGGTACACCCGGTGGCCGAATCCCATCAGTCGCTCACCGCGGTCCAGGGCGTTCCTGACGTAGCCCGCCGCGTCCCCGGTCCGCTCGATCTCCTCGATCATGCCGAGGACCCGGGAGGGCGCGCCGCCGTGCAGCGGGCCGGACATGGCGCCCACCGCGCCCGACAGGGCGGCCGCCACGTCGGCGCCGGTGGAGGCGATGACGCGGGCGGTGAACGTGGAGGCGTTCATGCCGTGTTCGGCGGCGGACGTCCAGTACGCGTCGACGGCGGCCACGTGCTTGGGGTCCGGCTCGCCCCGCCAGCGGATCATGAACCGCTCGGTGATGGAGCGGGCCTTGTCGATCTCCCGCTGCGGCACCATCGGCACGCCCTGCCCGCGCGCCGACTGGGCGACGTAGGACAGCGCCATGACGGCGGCCCGCGCCAGATCGTCGCGCGCCCGCTCCACGTCGATGTCCAGCAGCGGTTTCAGTCCCCACACCGGGGCGAGCATCGCCAGCGCCGACTGGACGTCGACACGGATGTCCCCGGAGTGCACGGGGATCGGGAACGGCTCGGCGGGCGGCAGGCCGGGGTCGAAGGCGCCGTCGACCAGCAGCCCCCAGACGTTGCCGAAGGAGATCTGGCCGACGAGTTCCTCGATGTCGACCCCCCGGTACCGGAGGGCGCCGCCCTCCTTGTCCGGTTCGGCGATCTCCGTCTCGAACGCGACGACTCCTTCGAGACCGGGTACGAAGTCGGACATCAGGCGGCTCCTTGTGGTCTGTGCGACAGAGGGTGCGACAGAGACTGCGACGGGACGACCGAGGTGACGAGCGAGGTGACGAGCTGTGACAAGGGCGATGGGGACTGGGGGCCGGGGGGATTACCGGGACTGCCGGGACGACGCCCCGTGCGGTGGGCTGGCACCCGACCGGATCGACAGCAGCACCATAACCCCGAGTGCCACAAAAGGGGAGTGGGGCGGCACTCAGTGCCACCTCGGATCCCGGATGGAGGGCGAGGGTGCCTCGCAAGGGCGTCCGCCGGATACGGCAGGATGACCGCGTGACCGACCGAGAAGCCGGTGAGACCGCCCCCTTCGACCTCGCCTCCATGCGCATGCACTACCGCGCCGAGGGACTGGCCGAGGACGAGTTGGCCGCCACCCCCGTCGCCCAGTTCGCCCGCTGGTTCCAGCAGGCCGCGACCGAGGCCCGGCTGTTCGAACCCAACGCCGTGGTCGTCTCCACCGCGGACGCCGACGGCCGGCCCAGCTCCCGCACGGTGCTGCTGAAGTCCTTCGACGAGCAGGGCTTCGTCTTCTACACCAACTACGACTCCCGCAAGGGCCGCGACCTGGCCGGGAACCCGCATGTCTCGCTGCTCTTCCCCTGGCACCCCATGGCCCGCCAGGTCATCGTCCAGGGCGTGGCCCGCCGCACCGGCCGCGACGAGACCGCCGCGTACTTCCGCACCCGTCCGCACGGCTCCCAGCTCGGCGCCTGGGCCAGCGCCCAGTCCTCGGTGATCGCCGGCCGCGCGGAGCTCGACGCCTCCTACGCCGAGCTGGCCGCCCGCTACCCCGAGGGCGAGCAGGTGCCCGTCCCGCCGCACTGGGGCGGCTTCCGGGTCGCCCCGCGCTCGGTGGAGTTCTGGCAGGGCCGCGAGAACCGCCTGCACGACCGCCTGCGGTACGTGGCCGAGCCGGACGGCGGCTGGCGCGTGGAGCGGCTGAGCCCCTGAGGCGGCCCCGTCGCGGGCGGCGCCGTATTGACACGGCTCTGGTCCAGACCTCACCGTGATCCGCGACACACAGTCGCCCCGAAGGGACGGACCACGCATGAGCGACCGCACGCCGGCCGGCCAGTTCCTCGACGCCGCCATCGGCCTGCTCCAGCGGGTCAGGGACGAGGAGGCCGAGCAGATCGCGGCGGCCGGGACGCTGCTCGCCGACACCGTGGCCGCCGGCGGCCGCCTGTTCGCCTTCGGCGCGGGCCACTCCTCCCTCGCCGCCCAGGACCTCGTCTACCGCGCCGGCGGGCTGGCCCTGATGAACCTGCTCGCCGTTCCCGGCACCGTCGGCGTCGACGTCGTGCCCGCCACCCTCGGCTCCGCCCTGGAACGCGTCGACGGCCTCGCCTCCGCCGTCCTGGACACCTCCCCCCTCCGCGCCGGCGACGCCCTGGTCGTCATCTCGCTGTCCGGGCGCAACGCCCTGCCCGTCGAGATGGCCGCGCGCGCCCGCGCCCTCGGCGTCCGGGTCGTCGGCGTGACCTCGGTGGCCTACGCGACCGAAACCACCTCACGGAACGCCTCGGGGACGTTCCTGAAGGACCACTGCGACATCGTCCTCGACTCCAAGATCGCGGTCGGGGACGCCGAACTCACCCTCGACACCGTCGCGGCCCCCTTCGCGCCCGCCTCCACCGTCGTGACCTCCGCCCTGCTCCAGGCGGTCATGGCCACCACCGCCGCCGTCCTCGCCGACCGGGGCATCGAACCGCCGCTGCTGCGCTCGGGCAACGTCGACGGCGGCCACGAGTGGAACGCCCAGGTCTTCGACCGGTACGCCGACCGGATCTTCTACCGGCACTGACCTGTCCCGATCGACCCGTCGCGGGGAATTTCCGCGGACGGCAATTCCTTCAATGTTCTGGGAACCCGGTGTGTGCTGGGTCACGTTCGAGTTGAATGATGACCAGTGAGCGAAACGACGCGCCGTACGTGCGGACGCAGCCTGCAGGGGGTCCAGGTGAGTGCTTCCCGGCGTAGTGGGGCCACCGACGAGCTGGGGCCCGACGAGCCCGAGCCGGAGCGGGACGGCCCGCGGGGCTCCGACATGCATGACGGCTCCGATCTGCTGGCCGCCCTCCTCGACGGCATGGACGCGGCCCTGTGCGCCTTCGACGCCGACGGCGTCGTCACCCACTGGAACCGCGAGGCCGAGCGCATCCTGGGGTGGACCGCCGCCGAGGCCGTCGGACGGCACGGCTTCGCCGGCTGGGCCGTGCGCAGCGCGGACGCCGAGGAGGTCGAGGGGCGGCTGATGTCCGCCATGCACGCCCCCGGACGGCAGGTGCACGAGTTCGCGCTGGTCACCAAGGACGGCGGCCGTGTCCTGGTGCGGACCCAGTCGGCGGCCGTGCACGGGCCCGACGGCAAGCCCGCCGGCCTGTACTGCGCCTTCAGCGAGGTGCACGCGCAGATCGACCTGGAGCGGTCCATCGCGCTCAGCGAGGCCCTGTTCGAGGAGGCGTTCTGGGGTGTCGTCCTCGTCGACGCCGACCTGCGGCCCGCCGTCGTCAACGCCTACGCGGCCCAGGCCCTCGGCACCGGCCGCACGGCGGCCCTCGGCCGGCCGCTCGGCGAACTGCTCACCCAGGGCCTGGAGGAGCTGGAGAGCGCGCTCACCCATGTCCTGGCCGAGGGCGCCCCGCCCGCCCCCGCCGAGCTGTGGGTGGGCGTACGCACCCCGGAGGGCGACCGGCGGCGCTGCTGGCGCAGCGGATTCGTCCGGCTCGCCTCACCGCTCGCCGAGGAACCGGTACCGCTCGGCGTCGCCTGGCTCTTCGCCGACGTCACCGAGGCCAAGCAGGGCGAGCAGGAGGCCGCGCTGCTGCGGTTCCGCGGCAACCAGCTGCACCGGGCCGCCCGCGCCGCCGCCGAGTGCGAGGACCCGGCCGAGGCCGTCACCGTCCACCTCGACTACGCCCTGGCCGGCTTCGCTGACCACGCCCTGATCGACCGTGTGGCGGGCGTGGCCCCGGCCGACCGGGTGACGGGCGGAGCCGTCCCGGCCGACCGCCTGGCGGGCGGGATCGCCCCGGTCGACTCCGGGACGGCGGCCCCGGTCCGGCTGGTCCGCGCCGCGGCCACCCCGTCCGGCGGCCCCGGGCCCAGCCTGCTCAGCGGCCGGGCCGGGCTGCCCGTCCGCTACGGAACGGGCCACCCCGCCCTCCAGTGCGTCGAGCGCGCCGGCTCCGTGCGGGCCTCCGCCGGGGCCGTGCCGGCCGACCGGGCGCGCGAGTGGGCCGAGGCCCGGCAATGGCCGGGGGACGCCGTGCACGCCCTGTGCGCGGTTCTGCGCAGCCGGGGCCGCACCCTCGGCGTCGTGACCTTCCTGCGCGGCTCCGCCCGCACCCCCTTCGAACGCGGCGACGCGACCTACGCCGAGGACGTGGCCGCCCGGATCGCCACCTCCCTCGACCTGGCCCTTCTGCCGCACGACGGCCACACCTGAGCGCACGAGAGGGGCCGGCCGCGACGGCGTCCCCATCGCACTCGAATCGCGCTCGAAAAAACCTGTTGAGTATCGCCGGTCCGCTTCCTAGGGTGTTGTGCACACACGAAGGGAGGTGATCCGGTAGATGAGTGAGACCCGGACGCGTGAGGTGGCTGCGGGCTAGCGGCCCGTCACCCCACCCTGTGCGGTGCCGGACCAGCGCGTGACACAAACGTGCGGCCGGCCCAATTCCAAGCAGTCACCCGACCCGCGAGCTGCCGGTACGTCCGGCCGGCTCCTCCGCCGAGGCGGAGGGACCCAGCTCGCGGGTCGTCTGCGTTTCGCGCGGGCAGCCCGCTTGTCAGCGGGATGCGTCAGAATTGACGTCAGGGCCAGCGCACGCGCCGGGGAGCCGCCAGGCTCCCGGCCGAGGTAATCGAGGGGCACGTATGTCCGGACTGATCGACACCACGGAGATGTATCTCCGCACCATCCTCGAGCTGGAGGAGGAAGGCGTCGTCCCCATGCGCGCCCGGATCGCGGAGCGCCTGGACCAGAGCGGGCCGACGGTGAGCCAGACGGTCGCGCGGATGGAGCGCGACGGCCTGGTCTCGGTGGCGCCGGACCGGCATCTGGAGCTCACGGACGAGGGCCGCCGGCTGGCCACGCGCGTGATGCGCAAGCACCGGCTCGCCGAGTGCCTGCTGGTCGACGTGATCGGCCTGGAGTGGGAGCAGGTGCACGCGGAGGCCTGCCGCTGGGAGCACGTGATGAGCGAGGCCGTGGAGCGCAGGGTGCTCGAGCTGCTGCGGCACCCGACCGAGTCGCCGTACGGCAACCCGATCCCGGGCCTGGAGGAGCTGGGCGAGAAGGACGGCGCCGACCCGTTCCTGGACGAGGGGATGGTGTCGCTCGCCGACCTGGACGCGGGCGCCGACGGCAAGACCGTGGTCGTCCGCCGGATCGGCGAGCCGATCCAGACGGACGCGCAGCTGATGTACACGCTGCGCCGCGCGGGCGTGCAGCCCGGCTCGGTGGTCAGCGTGACGGAGTCGGCCGGCGGGGTACTGGTCGGCAGCAGCGGCGAGGCGGCGGAGCTGGACGCGGAGGTCGCCTCCCACGTGTTCGTCGCCAAGCGCTGAGCCGGCCGCCCGTCCGGCGCGCCGTCTTCCCCCGTCCGTGGTTCAGCGCGTCGAAGCGCAGCGGGCGGGCGCCGGGCGTGCGAGGCTGGGCCGAGAGGTATGGGGACCGAAGGGGTGGGGCAATGTGCCGCAGACATGGAGAGAGCCCCGGCGCCGTGCGGCGCCGGGGCCTGTCCTCCCCTTCGGCGACCCGGAGCCCCGAGCTCTCAGGGTCGTCCCCCTCGGACCGCTTTTCCCCGAGTGGTCCGCCTCCCGTTGAAGATCTCCCCATGGGGGCGGCGATCAATCCTGGCCAGGCGTCACTCGAACGAGGGGTGTTGACGGCAGAGCCAGCGTTTTCGAATGCGTATTCGATAGCCTGAGTGTCGGCGTGAGGGCCCCACGGCCCGCGCTCGCTACAGAATGTGCACGACGGCATACGGAAGCTGAACACGGTTCCAGGGGGGTGCCAGGACCAATGGTGCGGCGCATCGACGTGACCGGGTCGGGCGGTGTACGGCTCGCCGCCTGGGAGTTCGCGGAGCCCCCGAAGGCCGTGCCGGGGCAGGGGAGGGAGCCGGCGCCCGGGCGGTCCGACGGATCCGGGCGGTCCGACGGCGTGCTGTTGCTGCACGGCCTGATGGGCCGCGCCTCCCACTGGGCGGCCACCGCCCGCTGGCTCTCGGGCCGGCACCGCGCCGTCGCTCTCGACCAGCGCGGGCACGGCCAGAGCGAGAAGACGCCGCAGGCCGCCTACGGCCGTGAGGCCTACGTCGAGGACGCCGAGGCCGCACTCGAACAGCTCGGCCTCGGCCCGGCCGTCGTCATCGGGCACGCGATGGGCGCGCTGACGGCCTGGCAGCTCGCCGCCCGCCGCCCCGACCTGGTACGGGCGGTGATCATCTGCGACATGCGCGCCTCCGCGCTCGGCGCCGCCTCCCAGCGGGAGTGGGAGGACTGGTTCCGTGCCTGGCCGGTGCCCTTCGCCGCCCTCGCCGACGTACGGAAGTGGTTCGGCGAGGACGACCCCTGGGTGGAGCGCCCCAACCCGGCCCGCGGGGAGTTCTACGCCGAGGTCATGCACGAGAGCGCCGACGGCTGGCGCCCCGTCTTCGAACCGCAGCAGATGCTCACCTCCCGCGAGGCCTGGGTGTACGACGCCCACTGGGAGGAGCTGGCCCAGGTCCGCTGCCCGGCCCTCGTGGTCCGCGGCCTGGACGGCGAACTCGGCCGGGCCGAGGCCCAGGAGATGGTCCGCGTCCTGCCGCGCGGCCAGTACGCGGAGGTGGCCGACGCCGGTCACCTCGTCCACTACGACCAGCCGGAGGCGTGGCGCATGGCCATCGAACCCTTCCTTGACGCGGTGCTCACCGGATGAGCGCCGCCCCCGCGTCTCCCACGGCATCTCCCACCACGTCCCCAACCGTGCCCACGGCCGTGCCCACGGCCGTCCAGGAGGCCTTCCTCAAGGCCTTCCACGCCGAACACCCGGCGGTCACCGCCGACGCCTTCGTGACCGGGCGATCGCCGGACGGGCGATCCAGCTATCAGATCCTGAGCGACCGGGTGGCCGGCGCCCGGCGGGTCCTGGACCTCGGCTGCGGTGACGGCGTCCTGCTGGACCTGCTGGCACGCCCCGAGGGGCGGCGGCTCGCCGGTGTGGACCTCTCGCCAGAGGCGCTGGCCCTGGCCCGGCGCCGCCCGTCCCTGCGTACCACCGCGCTGGCCCAGGCCAGGGCGCAGCGGCTGCCGTTCGCCGACGGGGCCTTCGACGCCTGCGTCTGCCACATGGCGCTGATGCTGATGGGCGACGTCGACCGGGTCGCGGCGGAGATCGCCCGGGTGCTGTCGCCCGGCTCCACACTGGCCTGCGTGGTCGGCGGCGGCCCTCTCGGCGGGGAGGCGTACGAGCTGTTCAGCGGCCTGCTGAGGGACGCCGTCGAGCGGGCGCCCGCCGAGCAGCGCATTCCGCCGCTCGGCGACCGCAGGACCCGCAGCCGCGAGGGCCTCGGCGCGATCCTGGAGCCGGCCGGGTTCGGCGCCCCGGACCGGGAGACGGTCCCGATCGATCTGAGCGGCCCGGTGGAGCAGGTCTGGGCGGCCCTGTCCGGCATCTACGACGTCGGACCGCTCGACCCGGCCGCCGTCTCCCGGCTGCGGGAGAGCTTCGTACGGGAGGCGGCCGGGCTCGCCGGGCCGGACGGGCTGGTTCCGTGCGGCTTCACCGTCCACGTGGTGACCGCGCGCCTGCGCTGAGCGGGTGCCTCCCGGGCCCCGCTCAGCCCTTGCTCACCGCCGTGAGGATCTCCGGCAGCCGGGCCGCCGTGCGCGGTGCCGCCAGCCGCAGGCCCAGCAGCGTGATCGCCGCCCCGTAGGCCGCGCCCACCGGCAGCAGCACCCAGCTCCAGCTGCCGCCGGTGGCGCTGACGTTCGACCAGATGACCAGGGCGATGAACGGCAGGCACAGCAGGGCCGCCGCGACCATGCCGCCGAAGATGGAGACGAAGGCGAGACCGGCCTGACCGGGAGCCACGTTCTTGTGGCCCTCCTGCGGGATGGAGTACGGGAAGCGCGCCGACGTCCACGCCCCGGTCGCCAGCATCGCGCCGAGCAGGGCGAAGGACAGGCCGAGCACGTCCGGCAGCCGGCGCCACTCGCCGAGCAGGCCCGTCGTCAGCACCGTGACCAGGGTGGCGTACGGCAGGGTGATCAGCAGCAGCGCAAGCGCCCGCGCGCGCAGCTCGACGTAGGCGTCACGCGGTGCCGAGATCGTCAGCGCGACCTGCCAGAACGCGGAGGTGTCCTGGCCGAACTGGTTGTACATCTGGATGCCGAGCATCCCGGCGGCGAAGCAGGAGAAGTACGGCGAGCCGGTGCCCTGGACCGCGTTGAACACCGGGACGATCAGCCCGATGGCGAGCGCCGTCACCCAGGCCGCCTTGGTCTTCGGGTCGCGCCAGACGTAGCGCAGGCTGCGCTCCATGACGGTGCCGGTGCGGCCGCGCGGCAGCCACCACGCCAGGCCGCGGCCCTCGCGGGCCCGGTCGCGCTCGGGAGCACCGACGGGCTGGAGGGTCGAGGAGTCGGGCGAGGTCATCAGCCGGGTCAGGCTGCGCGCCCACATCGCGAGGAGGGCGGCCAGGGCGGCCGCGGTCAGCGCGAGCTGGGCCACCGCGACGCCGTAGGAGCCCCTGCTCACCGAGTCCACCGCGCCCACCGCCGAGGCGGGCGGCAGCCACCGCAGCACGTCCGCCACCGGGCCGAGCTGTCCAAGACCGGCCGAGCCCAGGCGCTGCATGCCGAAGTTGACGACCTGCGCCCCGACCGCGATGACCAGTCCGCTGAGTACCGCGAGGTCCCGTCCCTTGCGGCTGGTCAGCAGCCGGATGTTGGCGGCGGCCACGGCCCGCGCCAGGGCCACGCACACCAGCAGCGCGAGGACGAGGGCGAGGACCGCGACGACGGACGCGGCCGCCCCGTGCGCCACCGCGATCACGCAGCCCACCAGCAGCAGCACCGTGAACAGCGGCCCGATGCCGACCAGGGACGCCGCCAGCAGCGCGCCGACCAGCGGTCGCGGCCGCAGCGGGAGCATCACCAGCCGGGTCGGGTCGAGGGTCTCGTCGCCGGTGGGGAAGAACAGCGGCATCACGGCCCAGCCCAGCGCCAGCACGGCCACGCCCAGGACGGCCACGGAGTCGATGTGCGCGTGGCCGCGCAGCGCGATCAGGCCCACCGTCTGCAACGCGGCGAACAGCAGCGCGACGACGGCCGACGCGATGAACGCGGCCCGCCGCCCGCCGGACTGCCTCAGCCCGTTGCGCAGCAGCGACAGCTTCAGGCGTACGACGACGGGCGTGATCGAGGGGGCCCCGGCGCTCATCGGGAACCGCCGCCCAGCCAGTCCAGGTCGGAACCGGCGTCCCGGCCCTGCGCGCCGACGAGTTCGAGGAACGCCTGCTGAAGGGTGGGAGCCGCGCCGCGCACCTCGGCGAGGGTGCCCTGGGCGCGGATGCGTCCCGCGGCCATCACGGCCACCCAGTCGCACAGGGACTCGACCAGTTCCATGACGTGCGAGGAGAACACCACGGTGGCCCCGGAGGCGGTGTACCGCTCCAGGACGCCGCGGATGATCTGCGCGGACACCGGGTCGACGCCTTCGAAGGGCTCGTCGAGGAAGAGGACTTCCGGGTTGTGCAGCAGAGCGCAGGCGAGGCCTATCTTCTTGCGCATGCCGGTCGAGTAGTCGACGACCAGCTTGTGCTGCGCGCCCGCGAGGTCCAGCACGTCCAGCAGCTGCGTGGCCCGCCGGTCCACCTCGTCCCCGGGCAGCCCTCGCAACCGTCCGGAGTACGACAGCAGTTCGCGCCCCGACAGCCGCTCGAAGAGCCGAAGCCCCTCGGGCAGCACGCCGATCCGCGCCTTCACCGCCACCGGGTCCCGCCACACGTCGTGCCCGGCGATCTCGACGGTGCCCTGGTCGGGCCGCAGCAGCCCGGTCACCATGGAGAGCGTGGTGGTCTTCCCCGCTCCGTTCGGCCCGACCAGCCCGATGAACTTCCCGGCGGGCAGCGCGAGATCGATCCCGGCGACGGCGACCTGCTGCCCGAACCGCTTCCAGAGCCCCCGCACGTGTACGGCGCTTGTACCCACTGTCACTGCTCCCTCCGTCAGCACGAACCCTACGGGGGACCCTGCCCGAGGGGTGCGGGACCGTGCTGATCTGCGGCGCCACCGTGCGAGGGCGGCCCACCACGGGGGCCGGAGCCGGAACGGGACGGGTGGCTAGTGCCGGTCGCAGCACTAGCGGCGGTCCCTGCCGCACGCGTAGGCCAGTGGCGGGACCAGCTCCTCGACGTCCGGCAGCCAGCGATTGGCAGGTGTCGGCCGGCAGGCCCACTGCACCGCCCGCGAGCCGTAGCGCGTGGGCGGCGCCACCACGTACGCGCCCTCTCCGAGGGCGACCAGGTCGAGGGAGGCCGGCGACCAGCCCAGCCGCCGCAGGAGGTCCGGCAGTTTCACGGACGCGCCCGGCAGCACGAAGAACTGCATCCGCCGCTCGGGGGTCAGGATCACCGGCCCCAGCGCGGACCGCAGCCGCTCCAGCCGGGCCAGCGCGAGGAACCCGGCCGTCTCCGGCACGGAGATCGCGTCGAACGTACGGCCCGTGGGCAGCAGGATCGACGCCGTCGGCTGCCGCTGCCACATCCCGCGCACCGTGCTCGCGCCGCCGGTCGCCAGGGACGCCCAGCCCTCGCGCGCCGGGTGCGCGCCGGGCGCGGCGCACCGCGGGTCCCCGCAGGAGCAGTGCTGCACCCCGCCGACCGTCACCAGCCAGGTGCCGGGGAACACGTCCCAGTGGCGTTCCTCGGCGTAGCGAACGGCTGTCTCCTGCAGCGACTCCCCGCGCTGCAGGGGGACGTGACCGGCCACCCGGCCGGCGCTGTGTGCGGCTTCCGCGCCCGCGATCGTCTCTTCCACGTCCCACTCAACTGCCGCGCCCACCTGGAGTTACGGGCGGGTCGGGTGGGCGGACGCGCCGGGGAGGAGCACCCTTCCGTGCTCGGGGCGCATGGGTGCACGTGTGGGGGCGCGCAGGAGGATCGCCGGCGGGCGCTGGGTAGTTCGGTGGGGGGCGGCAACCGCCTTCACCCCGGCAATCCACACATGTCCCGCATTTTCGGTATGTCCACGGGGCATCGATCTTCACGGCCGGAACTTTTCGCCGGGACGCGGATCGCGTCCGGCCGAGCAGGAGCCGTCAACTCGGTGCGTGAGCAGGCACCGCAGCTTCAGGGGGTTAACGCCATGGCCGCCAGGCCTCTCGTCGCGCGGCAGCCGAACGAACGGCTGCAGGCGCTCATCCAGGAAGCGGGCTGCTCGAACGCCGGGCTGGCCCGCCGGGTCAACATGTGCGGCGCCGAGCACGGTCTCGATCTGCGCTACGACAAGACGTCGGTGGCGCGCTGGCTGCGCGGACAGCAGCCGCGCGGACGGGCCCCGGCGATCATCGCCGAGGCGCTCGGCCGCAAACTCGGCCGTACGGTGACGATCGACGAGATCGGCATGGCCAACGGCAAGAACCTCGCGTCGGGCGTGGGCCTTCAGTTCTCGCCGACGGTGCTGGGAGCCATCGAGCAGGTCTGCGAGCTGTGGCGCAGTGACGTGGGCCGCCGGGACTTCCTGTCCGGCTCCTCCGTCGCCGCCTCCGCGCTGGTCGAGCCGAGCCGTGACTGGCTGATCTCCGCGCCGGACCCGCAGGTGGCGCGGGCGGCGGGGTCGCGGGTGGGCCAGTCAGACGTGGCCGCCGTACGGGCCATGACGCAGGCGCTGGTCGAGCTGGACCACAGCCACGGCAGCGGGCATGTGCGCCCGGTGGTCGTGCACTACCTCAACAGCGTCGTCTCCGGGCTGCTCGCCGGCTCCTACCGGGAGGCGGTGGGCCGCGATCTGTTCGCCGAGGTCGCCCGCCTCACCGAGCTGGCCGGGTACATGGCTGTCGACACCGGCCAACCGGGCCTGGCCCAGCGGTACTACATCCAGGCGCTGCGGCTCGCCCAGGCGGCCGGGGACCGCGGCTACGGCGGCTATGTGCTGGCCGCCTCCATGAGCCATCTCGCCGCGCAGCTCGGAAACCCGCGGGAGATCGCGCAGTTGGCGCGTGCGGCGCAGGAGGGTGCGCGCGGTCGTGTGACTCCGCGCGCGGAGGCGATGTTCTACGCGGCCGAGGCGCGTGGCCACGCCCTTATGGGCGACGCGCGGGCCGCGCAGTTCTCCGCCGGACGGGCGGTGAGCGCGCTGGAGGCCGCCGAACCGCACTCCGGGGACGACCCGGCGTGGATCGCGCACTTCGACGAGGCGTATCTCGCCGACGAGTTGGCGCACTGCCACCGGGACCTGGGGCAGGCGGAGGCGGCCGCGCGGGCGGCCGAGGAGTCGCTGGCCGGGCATCCCGCGTCGCGGGCGCGGCGGCGGGCCATCGGCTATGTGCTCCTCGCCACGGCGCAGGTGCAGCAGCGGGAGGTCGAACAGGCCTGCAGCACCGGGCTGAAGGCGGTGGAGCTGCTGCGGACGCTGCGCTCCGACCGCGGCGCGGAGTACCTGGAGGGCTTCCAGCAGCGCCTGGAGCCGTTCCGGGACGAGCCGGTGGTGAGGGAGTTCGGGGCGCGGCTGGAGACGCGCGTGGCGGCGTGAACGGGTGCCCGCCGTGAGACCTGGCGGATAAACAGCGTGCGGCGGGCGGGTTTTGTTACTGCCGTCACAGGGAAGGAGGTCTGGTCGCGTGCTGCGTGGCACGGGGCTCCGGGGACCCGGTAGCGTGAGCCGACGATTCCGAAGGTCCCCCATTCGTAGGAGTCCCGGTGACGCAGAGTGGACAGGGCGAGGAGCCCTCGGCGCGACCCGCGCACGAAGGCATCGTGCTGCCCTCCGACGGTGGTGAGCCCCTGCTGCCGGGCATGACCGGCGGGCCGGGCGGTCACCAGGGCGGAGCGGGTGGTCAGGCCCCGGCGGCGACCCCGGCCGGCGGTCAGGCCTGGGGCCAGCCGTGGGGCCCCGGCCAGCAGCATCCGCCGCAGCAGGACCAGGGCTGGCAGCAGCCGTGGGGCTCCCCGGAGCCGTACCCGCAGGGCCAGTGGGACGCGCAGGGCCAGGCCCCGCAGCACCCGGGCGCGGGCCCCCTGCCCCCGGAGAACGCCCCGTCGTACCAGCAGCCGGGTGCCGACCCCTACGGTGTCCCCGCGCACGCCGGGCACGGGCTGCCCCCGGCCGCCGCCGGCCCGTACGCGGCCGGGCACGGGATGCCGGGTGCCGACGAGGGTGCGACGCAGTACATCCCGCCGGTCCCCGCGGGCTCCGCGGACGAAGGCGCCACCCAGTTCCTGCCGCCCGTGCCGGGCGCGGGGGTGGACGAGGGCGCGACGCAGTACATCCCGCCGGTGGGGCCGGGAGCCCTGCCGCCGGAGGGGCCGGGCGGCGGCCCCGCCCCGTACCCGGGCCAGGTGCCTCAGGGCACCGCGCCCGGTCACCCCGACGCCGAGGCGACGCAGTTCATGGCGCCCGTGGACGCCCAGGGCGGCGGGCGGCAGACGCCCGCCGAGTTCGACAACCTCTTCCGCAGCGACTCCGGCGCCGCCGCCCCGTCGACGCAGCAGATACCCCGCTACCAGCAGGGCCCGTCCGACCAGCCCCATGCCCGGCCCATGTCCGCGCCGCCCGGCGGGTACGACGACGGCGGCGGCCGCGGAGGCCGGCGCACCGGCTCGCGCGTGCCGGTGATCGCGGCCGTGGGCGTCGGGATCGCCGTCCTCGGCATCGGCGCCGGGGCGCTGCTCAGCGGCGGCGACGGGGACGGCGACAACGCCGACAAGAACACCACCGTCGCGGCCACCGCGCCCGCCACCGAGGAAGCCTCCTCCGCGCCCGCCGCGGACCCGGCCAAGGAGCAGGCGGTCGCCCTGGACAAGCTGCTGGCCGACAGCGGCAGCAGCCGCGCCTCCGTCATCAAGGCGGTGGCCGAGGTCAAGAGCTGCAACAACCTCGGCCAGGCGGCCTCCGACCTGCGCGCCGCGGCCGAGCAGCGCAAGGGCCTGGTCACCAGTCTGGGAGAGCTGTCCGTCGACAAGCTCCCCGGCAACGCCGATCTGACGGCGGCGCTGACCAAGGCCTGGCAGGCCTCGGAGTCGGCGGACCGGCACTACGCGGCCTGGGCCGACCAGGTCGGCGGCAGGAAGGGCTGCAAAAAGGGCCACGCCCGGTACACGGGTGAGGCCCACGCCGGGGACCGCGAGAGCGGGACGGCCACCACGGAGAAGGCCAAGGCCGCCCAGCTCTGGAACGCGATCGCGCGGACGTACGGCCTCACTCAGCGGCAGCCGACCCAGCTGTGAGGCCCGCCGGCGCGGGAGGGCGGCGGACTCAGTCGGCGTCCTCCAGCGTCCTGGCCACGTTGACGAAGCCCTTCGTGGCCGGCACCAGCCGGCCCTGCCGCACCGTCTGAAGGGACACGTCGGCGTTGGTGAGGCGGGCGAGACCGGTGGAGGCGAGCAGGTCGGACAGGCGCCACCGCAGCGGCGGGGTCAGCCCGCCGGTGCGGACCTCCAGACCGCCGTCGAGGGCGCGCCGCACGGCGGAGGCGCTCACCTCCCCGTCGCCGATCTGCTCCAGGACGGTCCGGAGCACCGTGTAGGCGATCCACGTGGTCTGCACCCCGGCGTCCTGCGGGTCGACGCGGTTGTCGCCGAAGGCCGCCTCGTTGATCACCTTCTTCATCGGCTCCCAGCGCGCGTCGCTCGCCACCGGGTACCAGCCGGTGAGGTACGACCCCTCGTACGGGCCGGACTTCCCGCCACTGGCGTCGATCACGGTCTGGTCGACGTTGCCGAGCACGGCGGCGGTGCGCACCTGCGGATAGGTGTCGCGGGCGCGGCGGAAGGAGTCCATGAAGATGTTCGTGCGCTCCCCGAGAGCGGGGAGCACGCAGCCCGTCCGCGCCGGTTCGGCGCTCGACTGCCGCAGCGCCTGATCGGCCTGGCCGGAGTATTCGGTGGCGTCCTCGGCGGCCCGCTGGTCGTGGGCCGGTTCGTGGCCGCCGGCCCGCAGTCCCGCGTTGAGCAGCCGGGGCAGCTCGTCGCCCGCGATGCTGTCGGGCCGTATCAGCGTGACCGGGCCGCAGTGCGGGGCGAGCTCCTTGCCCAGACCGGCCAGCAGCGCGGGCTGGCCGCCGTTGACCGGGTAGGACAGGGCGCGGGTGAACTCGGTGGTGGTGACGCCGTAGCCGCCGATGTACGGGATGCCGGCCCCCTCCAGCGGCGGGAAGAAGGAGTCGCTGTACTGGCTGTAGGAGCCCACGACGGCGACCGCGTTCTCCTTCACCGCACGCCGGGCGCACTTCGCCGCGCCCACGCTGTCGTTGCCTTCGTTGCAGGTCAGAACGTTGAGCTTGCGGCCGGCGATACCGCCGTGGGAGTTCACCCAGCGGGCGTAGGCACGGGCCATGGCGGGCATGCCGGGTTTGTTGGTCGCCGGGGTGTTCTCCGGCGCCCACGTCATCACGGTGACGGGGCCGTCCCCCGAGCCCCCCGTGGCACCGGGGACGACGCCGCAGCCGGCGGCGAGCGAGGCGCACGCCAGCAGAACTCCCGTCGGCGACAGGGTTCTTCTCACGGACCGGGTGAGGGAGGAGAGGAACGGGCCATGGAAACTTCGCCTGCCGGTCATGCTCCGCACGATTCCGTCACATCACCAACCCTGTGATTACCCTCGGTCAATGAGTGGTGACGTATGAGTGAATTACGGGGGCAGGTGGGGCCCCTGGGGCGGGGAACGTACGATCGGTGACCGTGCAAGGTTCGGAGAACTCTTCCCGTCGCGGCCGTCGCTCCTCCACCATGGGCGGCATGCCACTCAACGACATGCCGTGGTGGCGCTGGCGCAGCAATGTGCGCTCCGCGCTGCACATGCTCTCCGACCCGGTGTTCCAGCGGGACGTCTGGCTGGCAGGCGTCGAAGGGTACGGGGACGTGACCGACGCCGTCTACCGCCTGGTCGAGGACACCTGGCTGGACAACTGGTCCGCCGAGAAGTACGTCGGCACGATCTTCCGGGACTCGCAGGAGGCGGCGCTCGTCGACACCGCGGTCCTGCGGGTGCTGCGGATCATGCACCAGGTCGGCCCGGACGCGCCGGTGTCCGCCTACCTCGACCACGACGCATGGCCGGAGGCGGTGCGGGCGGCCCGCGACGCGCATGTGCGGCTCGCGGCGAGCGACGGCGAGGACCCGGACACGCCGCCCCGCAGCCTGGAGGTGCTGCGCATCATGACCCGTTCCGCTTAGCGGACGACGGACCACGCGCGGGCCCGGACGTGAGACGCTGTCCCGCATGAGCGAGCAGTCCTCCCGAGCCGCCGAGGCGCCGGCCGAGCAGTACATCCTCATCCTGTCCTGCCCGGACAAGAAGGGCATCGTGCACGCGGTGTCCAGCTATCTGTTCATGACGGGCTGCAACATCGAGGACAGCCAGCAGTTCGGTGACCACGACACGGGACTGTTCTTCATGCGGGTCCACTTCTCTGCCGAGGCTCCGGTGACGGTCGACAAGCTGCGCGCCAGCTTCGCGGCGATCGGCGACTCCTTCGGGATGGACTGGCAGATCCACCGGGCCGACGAGAAGATGCGCGTCGTGCTGATGGTCAGCAAGTTCGGGCACTGCCTGAACGACCTGCTCTTCCGCGCCCGGATCGGCGCGCTGCCGGTGGAGATCGCGGCGGTGGTGTCCAATCACACCGACTTCGCCGAGCTGGTGGGGTCGTACGGCATTCCCTTCCACCACATCGCGGTGACCAGGGACACCAAGTCCGAGGCCGAGGCGCGGCTGCTGGAGCTCGTGCGCGAGGAGAAGGTCGAACTGGTCGTCCTCGCCCGCTACATGCAGGTCCTCTCCGACGACCTGTGCAAGCAGCTCAGCGGCCGGATCATCAACATCCACCACTCGTTCCTGCCGAGCTTCAAGGGCGCCAAGCCGTACCACCAGGCGCACGCCCGGGGCGTGAAGCTGATCGGCGCGACGGCGCACTATGTGACCGCCGACCTCGACGAGGGCCCGATCATCGAGCAGGAGGTCGAGCGGGTGGGCCACGACGTCACCCCGGACCAGCTCGTCGCGATCGGCCGTGACGTGGAGTGCCAGGCGCTCGCCCGCGCGGTCAAGTGGCACGCGGAGCGCCGGATCCTGCTGAACGGACGCCGGACGGTGGTCTTCGCGTAACGCGGCCCGACGGCGCTCCAAGCGCCCGTCCGGCGGTAGCCCGTGGGGCCAGGCCGGCCGGCGTCAGCCGTGGGGGCCGGCCTGCAGCGGTCCGTGGGGCGGCCGACGGCAGTGCGTGGGGCGGTCGGTGGCAGCTCGTCGGGTCAGGCCGGCCGGCGTCAGCCGTGGGGGCCGGCCTGCAGCGGTCCGTGGGGGCCGACCGGCAGCGGTCTGTGGGGCCGCCCGGTGGCGGTTCGTGGGGTGGTCGGTGGCAGCTCGTCGGGCCAGGCCGGCCGGCGTCAGCCGTGGGGGCCGGCCTGCAGCGGTTCGTGGGGTGGTCGGTGGCAGCTCGTCGGGGGCCAGGCCGGTCGACGGCGGTCCGTGGGGGCCGGCCGGCGGCAGCCGTGGGGCCGGTCGGTGGCCGTGTCACATGCGGCTGAGTGACGCCGCCGCGCACAGCACGTCCCGGATCGCCTCGCGGTCGCCGACCTGGCCGGCCGCCGCCTCCCGCGGGGTCACGTGCCCCGCCGCAAGCCGGCAGAACTCGACGCCGTCCAGTGCCACATGGGCCACCTCGTGGTCCGCGGAGCCCACCGCTCCGGGCGAGTCGAGCGGGATCAGCCACTGGCCGCCGCCCAGCCCCTCGATCTCCAGCCGCAGACTGCGCCCGGGGCCGCCCGCGGTCACCAGGTGCCGCGTGCGGGCGGGGGAGGCGAGCCCGGCCTGCCGCCGGGCGGCCAGCACCCCTGGCAGCATCCGGGCGGCGAGGTCGATCATCCGGTGCAGATGACGCGGTGCCGGTGGATCGTACGGGTAGTCCACCGCCTCCGCGATGTCCTCGGCGTGCACCCAGCACTCGAAGGCGCGGTCCAGCATCGCGTCCGGCAGCGGCAGCGCGAAGGCGCCGTACGGCACCGGCGGCTCCTGCACGGTGTTCGCGGCGAAGGAGACCGTGCGGACCAGCTCGTGCGTCTGCTCCCGCCACGGCGCCCGCACCGAACGGGCCGGCGGGGAGTGCGCGGCCCGCCAGTACGCCTCGGTGCGCGCCACGGGGGTGGGGCCGTCGGCGGCGGAGGTCGCGTCGCCGAGCGGGTCGTCCAGGCCGAGGGCCACCGCGACCAGCCCGTCGACGCTCATCAGGTGCGCGATGACCCCGGCGACGGTGGTGTGCCGGCTGGTGGCGTCCTCGCCCTCGAACCACCGCAGCCGCACCGGCGCCTCCCACTCGGCGTCACCCATGTCCTGGAGCAGCGCGTCCAGGCGGGCGGTCTCGGCGTCGTAGGGCGCCGCCCAGCCGGGCACCGGGACGTGCGGCGGCCGCCGTTCGAGACAGCCCTCCAGGACCCGGGTGCGCAGCCCCGGGTCGAGGTCGAGGGCGTCGGGCCGGTGCAGCAGGGTGGCCGCCTCCCGCAGCCCCAGCGCCTCCTCCGCGCACGAGCCGCACTCGCCGAGGTGCTCCTCCACGGCCGCCGTCTCCTCCGGCGCACACGCGGCCAGCGCCCACGCCCCGAGCAGCGACTTCAGCAACTGATGCGCCGCCCCGTCCCGGTCCTTCGGCGCGCCCCGTTCCTCCGGCTCCCGGGGTTCGTCCGGGGTCACGCGGCGCCTCCGTAGTGGGAGGGCGCGCCGGGGATGTCCGTGTGGTGGGCGGTGGACAGGAGCTGGAGGCCGAGGCGCAGGCGGCGGCGGGCCTCGTCCTCGGTGACGCCGAGGTCGGCGGCGGTCTGCCGGTAGTCGCGGCGCTGGAAGCAGGCGAGTTCCAGGGCGGCGCGCAGCGGGGCCGGCATGGCGTGGACGATGTAGTCGGCGCGGGCGGCGGCGGAGGCGCGGCACACCCTGTGCTCCAGCTCCTCGGCGGAGCCCGGCCCGCCGCGGGCCAGCGCCGCGGTCTCGGTGGCGCGCAGCCGCTGCACGGCGAGCCGGTGGGTCAGCCCGGCCACCCAGGCGCGCAGCGGGCCCTGCCGGGGGTCGTAGGCGTCGGGGTGCTCCCAGACGTGGGCGAACACCTCGCGGGTGATGTGGTCGGCGGCCTGCTCGTCGCCGAGGACCCGGTGGGCGAGACCGTGCACCAGCGAGGCGAAACGGTCGTAGAGCTCACCGAGGGCGGCCGCCTCTCCTCGCAGGAGCCGCTCCCGCATCCCGCGGTCCCAGTGGGGCGGTGCGTCCTTCTTCGCCATACGGCCCCTCCATGCCCGGCCGTGCCGCGCCCCGCGTCCCGGCCCGCTCCCGTCCAGCTCCGTGTCCGACCGTGCGTCCGACGGTGTTCAGCGTGTCCGACGTGGTCGTCTCGAATGTAGTCGGCATGTCCGACAGCGCACGCCCCTTTATGACAATGTGCGCCCCCTGAAGAGCCGCTGGTGATAGGGGGAGCGAGAGGTGTTATGGCGCCTGGCGGGTGAGTTGCCCCTTCTGTCCCGCCTGGCCTTTCGCTTTCATGTCAACTCGGATAGAACACGACCGAAGGTGACTGAAACAAGCCCCTGGTGGATCGGTCTCGGTTTGCTGTACGGCGTTTGGGGGAACGGCCGCTGGGCAGCCGCGCGGAGAGAAGCGTAGGGACTGGTTCCGTTTCCGGGCGGTTCCGGGGAAGTTCCGGCTGACGGAGGGCGGGCCGTGGCGTTCAAGGTGACCGACGACGAACAGGGCGAGTGGAGCGTGCTCCGGGTCGCCGGTGAACTGGACCTGATGACCTCGCCGGTCCTGCGCCAGAGAGTGCACGAGGTGGTGGCCCAGGGGCGGCACGACCTCGTCCTGGACCTCTCCGAGGTCTTCTTCTGCGACTCCAGCGGCGTCGGTGTGCTCATAGCCGCCCGCCGTCTGATCCGCTCCTGCCAGGGCCGGCTGCGCCTGATCCTCCCGGCCCGTGGCGCGGTCGACGGCTCCCACGTCAACCGCGTCCTCGGCGCGCTCGGTGTCCGGCGCCTCTTCGACGTCTACGCGGATCTGGCGGCGGCGGTGGACGACGAGCCGCTGTCCGCCTGACCGGCCGTCCGCCCCGGCGGTCACCTCCGTCCCCGTCTCTCACAGGCAACCCCCCGTTGTCCCGGAATTCGCCCGGTCCTTACCCGACCGTGGTGTTCGCGCCCTGGGGCGCGCTGCGCGTCGTACGCTCCCTGGCAGACGCAACCCCACACGTGAGGCGGCCCGTAAGACATGGTCAGCAGCGAGTACGAGCGCAGGATCGCGGCGCGGTTCGCCACCTTCGACCAGGACGGCAACGGCTACATCGACCGCGAGGACTTCAGCGTGGCGGCCCGCTCGCTGCTCGCCGAGTTCGCCACCGCCGCCCGCTCCGACAAGGGCCAGGCCCTGTACGCGGGCGCGGAGGCCTTCTGGCAGGGCATGGCCGGGATCGCCGACCGCGACGGCGACCAGCGCATCACCCGCGAGGAGTTCGTGACCGGCGCGGTCAAGCGCCTGCGTGACAATCCCGAGCGGTTCGCCGAGATCGCCCGCCCCTTCCTGCACGCCGCACTGGCCGTCGCGGACGCCGACGGCGACGGCGCCGCCACGATCGAGGACACCGTGCGCGTGCTCCGGGTGCTCGGCGTGCCGGAGGGGGCCGCCGGGTTCATCGCCGCCGCGCTCGACACCGACGGCGACGGCAGGGTGGGCGAGCAGGAGATCGTGCCCGCCTTCGCCCGCTACTTCACCGTCCCCGGGTAGCGCCGGCCTCTCCCGCCCCCAACAACCTGCGAGAACGCCGTACTTGAGCCCCCTCCGCGGCGCCCTGCCGCGCCGAGGGGGCTCGCACGCGCGCGTACGGGCCGAGTCGCGCAACACGCCCGGGCGCATGAGCAGTTCGGAACGCCGATCGGTGCCGCGGCTGCCGTGCGTCGTGCCCGGGTGCGGTGACACCGGCGGTCCTGGGCGACCCCTGCATCGCGGTCCCCCGCAGGCGAATGTCACTGATCGTGGCATTCGATGATCACGGAGCGTGGTGCCGGGTTGTGTCCCGCGCGCGACTCGTCACGTCCCGGAGTCGCCGTCGTGCTCGGGTACCTTGTGTGAAATGCGAGTGGTTCCGAGCCCGAGCCATCCCATGACGAGCGTCGCACAGTATGCCGCACGGGTACTCCTTCGCGCGGGAATATGCCCGAAGCGCTTGTTGCGGTGACGGTACGTCAACCATGCTGTCTCTCCAGGGAGTCACGTTCCGTGACACTTGCTCTGGCTGTTGTTCTGGTCATGCAGAAAATGGCTACGATCGTGGCCTCGTGAGGCGCGAGGCTGTGTGTCCGCCGGTTCGGATGGTGTGAGCGGTGCAGGTGCTTCAAGTGCAGCTGGAGATCCGGCCCGACCCCGCGGAGGTGGGGCGTGCCCGGCGTTGGGCCCGCTCGCGGCTCGCCGGGTCGGGGATAGCGGCGGACGAGCCGCTCGCCGAGACCCTCGTCCTGCTCGTCTCCGAACTGGTCACCAACGCCGTGGTGCACACCGGTTGCCCGGCCGTGCTGCGGCTGGTCCTGTCCGGGGAGCCGGCCGGGGCGGCCACCGTGCGTCTGGAGGTGGCCGACGCCAGCACCCGGGCCCCCGTTCCGCGCTGCCCCGGTGACGAGTCGACCGGCGGCCGCGGCCTCGCCCTCGTCGACGGCCTCGCCGACCGGTGGGGCTGGTGCCCGGAGGGCGTGGGCAAGCGCATCTGGTGCGAACTCGACCGCTGCGCCACGTCGGTTGACGCGGCGGAGACGTCGGTGCCGACGAGTTGCGGCCGCACGTCCCCGGCGTACGAGGGCCTGGCGTACGGGGCGTACGGCGCCTACGGCGGGCTCGCCTACGGGGCGGTGTAGCCCCGCGCTCCCGTCGCCCCGTGACCCCGTTGTCCCGGCGGCGAGGCCGTGCGCCGGGAGATGCTTCCGTGCGCGCCCCGTTGCGAGCGGGCATAACGGGTAAATCGTCAGGGCGGTGTTGACGCCTCGTGTCCGCTTGATCACGCTGGTGGTCAGCGATTCGCCGCGAGGGGACGACGAGGGCTGGGGCACCGGAAGTCCTCGACGAGTGTGGGTCGTGATGTCGGCGCCGACCGGTCCCTTCAGGGTTCGAGGGGGGTGGGACCGGTGCGCCGGGATCGGAGGGCGGCGCGCGCTGCCGCATGGGGGACGGGCAGGGGCGCGCCGCCAGCCGGGCCCGCCCTGCCCTCCGGGGCGCCCGGACGTCATCCACAGGCTGTGGACAACTCGCGGGCCCCTAGACCTCCGCTTCGGCCCTCGCCGATCCGTTCACCCGGAAGGTCCGCCGGTAGGCCGTCGGTGTCACCCCCAGTGCCGTCTGGAGATGCTGCCGCATCGACTGCGCGGTGTTGAAGCCGGCGTCCCGGGCCACCTGGTCCATGGACAGGTCCGTGGACTCCAGCAGGTGCCGGGCCCGTTCGACGCGCTGCCGGGTGAGCCACTGCCCCGGACTGATCCCGGCCTCCTCGCGGAAGCGCCGGGTGAAGGTCCGTACCGACATCGCCTCCCGCGCGGCCATGTCCTGCAACCGGATGGGCTCGTGCAGGCGGCCCAGCGCCCACGCGCGCGCGGTGGTCGTGGTGGCGAGCTGCGGGTCGGGCACCGGCCGGTGGATGTACTGCGCCTGACCGCCGTCGCGGTGCGGCGGCACGACGGTCCGCCGGGCCACCTCGTTGGCGACCGCCGTGCCGTGGTCGCGGCGCACCATGTGCAGGCACAGGTCGATCCCGGCCGCGACGCCCGCCGAGGTCAGCACGTCGCCGTCGTCGATGAAGAGCACGTCCGCGTCCACCCGGACCCGCGGGAAGACCCGCTGCAGGTGGTCGGCGTCGGCCCAGTGCGTCGTGGCGCGCCGCCCGTCCAGACGCCCCGCCGCGGCCAGCACGTACACGCCCGTGCAGATGGAGGCGAGCCGGGTGCCGGGCCGGATGTGCGCCAGGGCGGCGGCCAGTTCCCCGGTCAGCACCCCCTTCTCGTAGACCGGGCCGAGCTCGTACGAGGCCGGGACGATCACGGTGTCGGCGGTGGCCAGGACCTCGGGGCCGTGCGGCACGTGGATCGAGAAGTCGGCGTCCGTCTCCACCGGTCCTGGCGGCCGGACCGAGCAGGTGACGACCTCGTACAGCGGTCGTCCGGCTGCGTCCAGGGGCCGCCCGAAGATCCGGTGTGGGATGCCCAGCTCGAAGGGCAGCAGCCCGTCGAGGGCGAGGACGGCGACGCGGTGCGGGCGGAAGTCCGTGGCCTTGTCCATGGCCCGATCCTAGCGAATGCTGTCCTTCGGGCCAGTGGAGGAGATCCGGGCCGGTGCCGCAAGCTCTGTGGCGTGACCCAGGCAACCGAACCCGCGTCCGACACCTCCGCGTCCGACACCACGGCCCGGACACAGGCCGCCCGCCGCGCGGCCCGTGTCCACCGCGCGTGGTTCGTCGCCGCCGTCACCTTCGTCACGATCACCGGCGCAGCGGCCTTCCGCTCGCTGCCCGGCCTGCTCATCGACCCGCTGCACCAGGAGTTCGGCTGGTCTCGGGGCACGATCGGCGCCGCGGTCTCGATCAACCTCGCGCTGTACGGGCTCACCGCGCCCTTCGCCGCCGCGCTCATGGACCGCTTCGGCATCCGCCGGGTGGTCGCCGCCGCCCTCGTGGTGATCGCCGCCGGGTCCGGTCTGACCGTGTGGATGACCACCGCCTGGCAACTGTGGCTGTGCTGGGGCCTGCTGGTCGGCCTCGGCACCGGCTCGATGGCGCTGGCCTTCGCCGCGACGGTCACCAACCGCTGGTTCACCGAGCGGCGCGGCCTGGTCACCGGCATCCTCACCGCCGCCTCCGCCTCCGGCCAGCTCATCTTCCTGCCGGTGCTGTCCTGGACCGTCCAGTCGCACGGCTGGCGCCCGGCCGCCGTCACGGTGTCGCTGGCCGCCCTCGCCGTCGTCCCCTTCGTCTGGCTGCTGCTGCGCGACCATCCGGCGGACGTGGGCGTGAAGCCGTACGGCGCCGACGAGTTCGTGCCGAAGCCCGGGCCCGTGCCGGGGGCCGCCCGCCGCACCCTGGCCGTCCTGTCCTCCGCGGTGCGCACCGGGCCCTTCTGGCTGCTGGCCGGCACCTTCGCCATCTGCGGCGCCTCCACCAACGGCCTGATCCAGACCCACTTCGTGCCCGCCGCCCACGACCACGGGATGCCCATCACGGCGGCCGCCTCGCTGCTCGCGGTCATCGGCGTGTTCGACGTGGCCGGCACCATCGCCTCCGGCTGGTTCACCGACCGCTTCGAACCACGCCGCCTGCTCGCCGTGTACTACGCGCTGCGCGGTGTCTCGCTGCTGTTCCTGCCGATGCTGCTGGCGCCGAGCGTGCACCCGCCGATGATCTTCTTCATCGTCTTCTACGGCCTCGACTGGGTCGCCACCGTGCCGCCCACCCTCGCCCTGTGCCGCGAGCACTACGGCGAGGACAGCGCGATCGTCTTCGGCTGGGTGCTCGCCTCACACCAGGTCGGCGCGGCGCTGGTCGCCTACCTCGGCGGTCTCGCGCGGGACGTCTTCGGCTCCTACGACGTGGTCTGGTACGCCTCGGGCGCGCTGTGCGCCGCGGCGGCCCTGATGGCGCTGGTGATCCGGCGGCGGCCGGGGGTCCTGAGCCCCGCGGCCGCCTGAGGCCCGCGCCCCGAACAGAGCTGACGGTGCGTCAGGTGGATCAGGCCGGCAGCCGGGAGACCTTGCGGCCGTCCTTGCGGGCGTTCTCCTTCGCGATGGCCCCGGCGATCCGCCCGGCGTCCAGGGCCAGTTCGCGGAGCATGCCGCTGATGGGGTTGGTGAAGCCGGTGAAGTACAGGCCGGGCGCGTTCTTCGGCGTGCGGCGACCACGGACCACCGGCCTGCCGCGGGAGTCGAGCACGTCCAGATGGCCGACCAGCCCCTCCAGGGCGCGGACGTAGCCGGTGGCGGCGATGACGGCGTCCGGCTGGATGCGGGTGCCGTCGGCGAGGAGCACCTTGCCGCTCTCGAAGCCCTCCACGGCGGCCACGATCTCGACCCTGCCCTTGCGGACCGCGTTGAGGAGACCGACGTCCTGGACGGGGATCGCGCCCTGGGCGACCCGCGAGTACAGGCCGGTGCGGGGGCGGGGCAGGCCGTGCGCCGACAGGTCCGGCACGCTCACCCTCGCCACCGGCCGCGCGAGCACGTCGACGAGCCGGACCGGCAGCCGCCGTACGAGCACGCCCGTGTACTGGGCGGGCCACCCGGCGGTCGACCGGCGCACGATGTGCGGGGGAGTGCGCACCGACAGCCGTACCCGCTCGGCGCCGCCCTCCACCAGGTCCACGGCTATCTCCGCGCCGGTGTTGCCGGCACCGACGACCAGCACGTCGCGCCCGGCGTACGGTTCGGCGTTGCGGTACTCGCCGGCGTGCACCAGCTCGCCGGGCCCGTTCTGGTACGTCTCCCGGCCGGACCAGTCAGGCAGGCGGGGCGTGTGGTTGTGGCCGGTGGCGACGACCACCGCGCCGCCGGTCAGCTCCCGTCCGCCGGAGGCGCGCAGCAGCCAGCCGGTGCCGTCCGGGGCGGGCTCGACACGGGAGACCTCGACGCCCGTCACGATCTCGAGACCGTGGTGCTCGGCGTACTTGTCCAGGTAACGCACCACGTCGTCGCGCGCGACCCATCGGCCGAACCGGCGCGGCATCGGCAGCCCCGGCAGCGCGGACATGCGCCGGGTGGTGTGCAGGCGCAGCCGGTCGTAGTGGCGCCGCCAGGACGCCCCGACCCGGTCGGACCTCTCCAGGACGACCGCGCGTATTCCCCGTGCGCGCAGCGCCTGCGCGGCGGCCAGCCCGCCCGGACCGCCGCCGATGACGTAGACGGGACGGTCGGCGTGCCGCGCCGCGGAGACGGTGGTCGAGTCGGTCATGGGCATGAGGGTAATCGCCCGACCGGTTGAGGGGACTCGGTCAAGGCTGGTATCGGTTGCGGATTGATCACGAATGAACGCTTGTGCGATCCGGATGTCCTGCGGTGTCTAATGGGCCGGTGACCGCCGACCCGCATGACATACGGAACCTCGCCACGGTACGGACCTCGGGGGACGGGCTGCTGCTGCGTCCGTGGGACCCGGAGTCCGACGCCGACGTGCAGTCGTGGCTGCGCGGCGTCACCGACCCGGAGTTCCGCCGCTGGAACACACCGCTCGTCCCCGTCAGCGACCTCACCGGCGCCCGCGACTCGCTGCGGGCACGCGCCCTGCGCGCGGGGGAGGGCGCGGCCGCGTCCTTCGTGATCGCGGACGCCGGGAGCGGCACGACGCTCGGGCACATCGGCGTCAACGACATCCGCCCCCTGCTCCGCGTCGCGACGACCGGTTACTGGGTCCTGCCCGAGGCCCGTGGCCGCGGGGTCGCCACCCGGGCCCTGAGACTGGTCGCGGACTGGGCGTTCGGCGAACTGGGCCTGCACCGGCTGGAACTGGACCACGCCGTGGGCCACGGAGCGTCCTGCCGGGTCGCCGAGCGCTGCGGTTTCCGGTACGAGGGCACGATGCGCGGCGCGATCTTCGAGCCGGACCGCCGCGACGCCTTCCGGGACGCGCACCTGCACGCGCGCCTGGCCACGGACCCGGAGCCGGAGCGCCGCTGAAATTCGCGGGCGCCGGACGGCCGTGGACGGGACCATGGGGCATGACTTCCGGGACGACCACCGATGACTGGCACCTGACCGACGACGTCGGGCAATTCCTCGCGCGCGGAGGGGAGTTCCTCCGCTCACGGCCCGCACCGCACACCGTCCTCCTCACGGTGGCGGAGAACCTGCGCCTGAGCGGCGACCGGCACTACGGCGACGCCGCACCCGAGTTCGGCCTGCTGGACGGGGCCGGCGGGGCGGGCACGCGGGCCGCCTTCCTCCGCACACCGCCCCATCCGCTCCTGCTCACCGCCCTGACCGAGGAGGAGGCCGCCGCGCTCGCCGCCCGGCTGGCCGGCGCGGGACACGAGGTGTCCGGTGTCACCGCGGACCGCGACACCGCCGCCGCCTTCGCCGGGGCCTGGCGCCGGGTCACCGGCGCCGAGGTACGCCTGCGGCAGCGGATGCGGCTCTACCGGCTGGGCGAGCTGACGGTGCCGCGGCAGGTCCCGCCGGGCCGGGCCCGGGTGGCGGGCGAGGCGGACCGCGAGCGACTGGCCCGGTGGTTCGAGGAGTTCTCGGTCGCCGTCGGCGAGCCGGGCGTCCACGACCCGCAGCGCTGGGCGGACGAGCGGGTGCGCCGCGGCGACGTCATGTTCTGGCAGGACCCGGACGGGACGCCCGTCGCCATGGCGGGCACGACTCCGAAGGTCGCCGGGCAGGTGCGGGTGGTCGCGGTCTACACACCGGCGCACCTGCGGGGGCGCGGGTACGCGGGCGCCGTCACGGTCGAGGTCAGCCGGGCCGCGCTGGAGTTGGGGGCCGAGGAGGTGCTGCTCTTCGCCGACCTCGCCAATCCGACCAGCAACGGCCTCTACCAGCGGGTCGGCTACCGGCCGGTGTCCGACTTCGCGATGTACGACTTCGGCTGAGCCGGGTCAGGGCCACAGCAGTTCGCGCGCCCAGCCGTCCGGCGTACGGCGGTAGCGCAGCCGTACGTGGCGGCGCCGGGCGTCGCCCTGGAAGAACTCGGCCTCGGTGGGCCGGAGGCGGTAGAGGGTCCAGGAGGGGACCTCGGTGTCCGGGGCGCCGGCGGCCCGCTCCCAGGCCGACTCCGAGGCCCGGGCCAGCTCGTCCAGGGAGTCCAGGACCTCGCTCTGCCGACCGGTGAGGGCGGCGGCCAGGGCGCCCGTCGAGCGGGCGTGCAGGTCCGCCTGCGCCTCCTCTGGCGGGGCGACCGTGACCGGGCCCCGGACGCGGACCTGGCGGCCCAGGACCGGCCAGTAGAAGGCGAGGGCGGCGTGCGGACTCGCGGCGAGCTGGCGGCCCTTGCGGCTGCCGGCGTGGGTGGCGAAGGACCAGCCCTCGGCGTCCGCGCCGTGCAGCATCACGATGCGGACGTCGGGCCGGCCCTCCTCGTCCGCCGTCGCCAGCGACATCGTGTGCGGCTCGGGCTGCCCGGCCGCCGCCGCCTCCGCCAGCCACCGCGCGAAGAAGGGCAGCGGGGTGGCCGGCGCCGTCGCGGGGTCGAGGGCGGGCAGTTCGGTGAACTCGGGGTCCCAGACGCGAAGTGACGCCAGCAGCTCGTGAAGATCCGGTTCCATGCCCCGAGTATCGCCCCGCCCCGCGCCGGACCTCAGCTCTGCCGGCCTCAGCTCTGCCGGGCCTCCGGGGTCTCCGGGGCCTCCCGGCGTTCCGTGACCTCCTCGGTCTCCTCGGTCGTCCGCTGCTCGCGCAGCGCCTGTTCGACCGCGTCCCGCACGCGGGCGTCCTCGCGCAGCTTGCGCCGGGCGCGGCCGCGGCGGGTGCGGACGACCGCTCCGACGGCGACCGCGATCAGCAGGAGGAGGAGCAGCAGCAGCGTCCACGGCACGGCCCAGCCGTGCGCGGTGGCCGTCACCGGGTCGAGCGCGGTGGTGGAGCCCGACGCGTCGGTGAGCAGGGGAGTGAGGGCGGCGGTCGCGGTCAGAACGACGCCGGGCACCACGCCGTGCACGGGCATCTTCACCTTCCAGCTCTCGCCCGGGAGCAGCTCGGGCGGCGAGGTGATCCGGTTCGCCTCGGCGCGCAGCCATCCGAACGGGCCCGAGACCGACACCGCCTGCCGGGCCGAGAGCACGGCGTTGCCGGTGTTGTGGATCGTGTACGTGACGGTGGCGTCGCCCGTGGCGAACGGGTTGGCCGAGCCGGAGTGGTCCACGCGCAGGTTCTCGACCGCCAGGGCCGGCCGGAGGTCGCCGCTGACGCGCAGCTTGACCCGGATGCCGAGGCGCCGGTCCACGTTGATGCCCTCGGCCTCGTCGGACTGCCGCAGCGAGGTCAGGACGCCGCCCACGTAGTCGCCGGGCGTCGCGTCGCCGGGCACGGTGACCGTGAAGGGGACCTTGACGGACTTGCCGGGCTTGAGGACGACGCTCGTGCGGTCGGCGTGCACCCAGGCGCCGATGCCGACGGACTTCTTGTCCTTGGTGAGCAGGTCGAGCTGGCCGGTGTCGGTGGTGAAGCCGTCGGCGGCGTACACGGCCAGGGTGAGCGGGGACTTGCCGCGGTTGGAGACCACCATGGCGTCCTCGACGCGTCCACCGGGGTTCACGGCGTAGCTGAAGCTGGACCGGTCGGCACCGTAGCTGTTCGGCGCCGTCCTGACCGTCCAGGTGACGTCGCCGCCGTCCGCCGCGGCCGGGGCGGCCCGCAGCCCGGTGAGGGCGAAGGCCAGGAGCAGGGCCAGGGCGGCGGTGCGGGCGAGTGCGGTGACCGTGGTCTTCCGGCGCTTTGCGGGCAGGGGCATCTCGGGGTCCTCGGGCGGTCTGGTGCGGGTCTGGAACGAGTGGCGGGGGGTGGGCACCGGAAGGTGCCCACCCCCTGGTCAAGCGGTTACGGTCAGCTGCTCAGAGCGGTGATCGTGAGGGTGGCGCGGTAGGCGCCCTTGTCGACGCTGCCCGGGATCTTCAGATCCAGGTCGGCGCCCAGCTTGGCCTTGCCCTTGGGGTGACCCTGGTCGGCCCAGCCCAGACCGCGCGAGACGGACAGACCCGCGCCGCCGCCGTCGTAGCCGGAGGCCACCTCCCCGCTGGCCTTGGCGCCGGCGCCCTCCTGAAGCACGTTCGGCGTCCAGCCGAGGTAGGCACCGGAGAACACCTTGTCGGCGTCCTTGAAGTCACCCACGCTGGCCGAGATCGACCACGGGGCGAGCGAACGGCGGCTGTCCGACACGAGGATCGGGTTGATCCTGCCGGTGGCCTGGAAGTAGTCGCCGTCGTGGTCCTTGGCGGTGCCGAGGTCCACCAGGCCGTTGTAGCCGTCGATCGTCCAGCCGAACTCGCCCGGGGCGGCGTTCGGGACGTTCACCTGGATGTCCTGGCCGTCGCCGTGGTACGGGTGCACGGTGACCTTGTCGACGACCGAGCCGACCGGCTGACCGGAGGGCGTGTTGACGCAGGAGGACTGGCCGAGCTCCACCGCGGCGTTGGGCGCCGCGCAGGTGCCGCTGCGCAGGTTCTCGACGACGAGCTTGTCGTTGCGGACCTTGACCTTGACGTAGCTGCGGACGTTCTCCTGGTTCTGGACCGAGTTGAACCAGTAGTTACCCGGGTTCAGCGGGTCGGCACCGTTGCCGGAGCCGCTCGTGCCGCTGGTGTCCGGCTTGGTGATGCCGTAGTACTTCGAGCCCGAGGCCGAGTTGGCCGTCACGTACAGCACACCGCCGGGGCCGGGGTACACGTCGGCGGCGCCGGGCTGCTCGTCCTTGTTCTGCTTCTCGCTGTTCTTCAGCAGGTAGCTGCGCGAGTAGGCGTGGTCGTGACCGGCCAGCACCAGGTCGACACCGAGCTTGGAGAAGGCGGCCGGCAGGTCGTTTCGGCGGACCTTGGCGTCGGAGTCCTTGGCGTGGGACGCCGGCGAGTACATGGCGTGGTGGAAGACGAGCACCTTCCACTTGGCCTCGGAGCCGTGCTTGTTGATGACGTCCGTGACGTAATTGATGTGCGCGGCGTCGCCGCCGCCGCCCTGGCTGGTGGCGTAGCTGTTGCTGTTGATGTCGATGAACAGCACATCCTTGTAGATGTACCAGTAGTTGCCACCGGACGTGTTGGAACCCGGCTGGCCGTTGGAGTACAGCGGCGCCGAGCGGTCGGTGTTCGGCGTGTAGAGGTGCTGCTCGTACGCCTTGCCGCCGACGTCGTGGTTGCCGATGGTGGCGGCCCACGGGTACTGGCGGAGCTGGTTGGGGGCGAGGAAGGCGTTCCACTGGGACTCGGTGTTGGCGGTCTCGACGTGGTCGCCGCCCGACACCAGCAGCTCGCTGTCCGGGTTGGCGCCGAGCGCGACGTCGAGGGTGTCCTGCCAGCCGGCCTGGTCCTTGGCGGTGTTGCCGGACGAGCCGATCTGGGGGTCGCCGAAGAACAGGAAGTCGTAGTCGCCCTTGAAGTCCTGCGTCTTGAAGGAGTACGCGGGGGACCAGTTGCCCTCGGAGCCGACCCGGTAGGAGTAGGCCGTGTGCTCACGGAGACCGGTGAGCGTGGCGTGGCGGTTGTAGCCGCCGCTGGTGGCGATGTTCTCCCCGCCGAGGGCGTCGAAGGTGACGGCGGAGGCCGGGAACTCGCCCTTGTCCAGCTGCGCCGTCGGCGCGAGCTGGACCTTCTGCGCGGTGTCGGCCGAGGAGTACCAGGTCACGGTGCGCTGGGACTCGTTGGCGCCGACGCCGAGGATGATGCCGGTGAACGTGCTGGTCTCGGCCGCCTGGACCGGGGAGGCCAGGCCGCTGCCGAGGGCCACCGTCAGGCCCAGGAATGCCGCGGCGGCACCCGTGGCCACGCGGCGCCGCGCCGACCCGGAGGCCGACGAGGAGGGTCTCGAAATCATCAGATTCGTTCCTTTGGTGCACGGAGGTGCATGGAATGGAGGCCATCAAGGTCTCCGGATCTGGTAAATCAATCGCAAATGCGATCTTGGGATCAGCTGAACTTCGCGCTAGACCTGCGCTGTTCTCAGCCTTCGAGCACCCGCTGCACGAACCACACCGAACCCATGGCGGCCACCCCCGCGCACAGTGCGCCGGTCGCCCACATTCCCGCCCTCGGCGCACGGTGGCGCAGCAGCGCGAGGAGCGGGAAGACGAGCACGATGATCCCCAACTGCACTGCTTCGATACCGACGTTGAACACCAGCAGGGACCACAGCAGGGTCCACGACCACGGCTCGTCGATCCCGAGGGCGCCCGCGAACCCCAGGCCGTGCACGAGGCCGAAGCAGAACACGACCCCGAGGCGCAGCCATCCGGCCCGGTCCAGGCCCAACGGGCCCTGTTCCGCGGGATTGGCGAGGGTGGCCACGTCGTCGTGCCGCCGGAGCCGCAGCAGGTGCCAGCCGGCGACGACGGCGATCGACAGCGCGATGACGGGCTCCACGATCCGCTCCGGCGCCTCCACCAGGCCGAGGGCGGCGAGCAGGAACGTCACCGAGTGGGCCAGGGTGAAACCCGTGGCCGCGAGCACGATCTCGCGCAGGCGGCGGGAGCCGGCGATGAGCGCCAGCAGGAACAGGACGTGGTCGACTCCGGTCAGCAGGTGCTCGGCGCCCAGGCGGAAGAACTCCCAGAACCGCTCGTACCACGACTGACTGATCGAGAAGGACGGATGGCCGGCGTCGAGCGCGGCGCTGCCGGAGAGACCGGTGAGGTCGTAGGTGGCGATCGTCCTGGTGCCGCGGACGTAGCCCTCGGAGTCGGGGAAGAGCGTGCTGCGCACCTCGCGGTCGCCGTCCTTGGCGGGGCAGGCCCACTCCAGCGGCAGGGAGGCGTACGGGACGCCCTCCCGCCGGCCCACCGTGACGTCGCCGGCCCGCGACGGCGTGCAGGCCTTGCCGCCGGCGCCGACCGAGAAGCGCTCGGTGACGTACGTGACGGCCGAGTCGGCGTGCGACTCGAGCGCCGCGGCCTGTGCCCGGGCGTCCTCGGCCTCGAAGGCGGCGGTGCCGGCCCGGAAGAGCGGGTCGTCGTGCTCGGCGTCGGCGGCGGACACGACGAAGAGGTCGTACTCCAGCTCCAGCACCGTGCGCACGCGGCCGCCGTCGCCGCCCGCGATGTGGACGTACACGACGGACGAGAATCCATGGGCCGAGGCCGGTTGCCCGAGGCCCAGGAAGGCGATCACTGCCGCGGTGATTCCGACGAGGGCGCGGCGAACCCGTGATGACATGGTGGCTCCTTGGGGTTTCCCGTGCACGGTGCATGTCATCGGTGAACAAACTCCGGCCCGTCGGCGAACCGTTGAGAAACAAGCCCCGCATCGGCCCTCGCGGGGGCGACCCGCGGCGGTCGCGGATAGCAGGATGGCGGCGCACCCACCATCACCCGGAGGACGATCGCCTTGCGCTCCCCGCTTCGGGCCGTTGCCACGCTGGCCGCGGCCGCCGCGCTGGTCACCGGATGCGGCTCCGGCGACGACTGGTCACAGCCGCACGCGAAGCCCACCGCCGTGGGCATGCTCGGCGCGGGGTTCACCGACCCCTCCGCCCCGCCCACCCCGGAGGCCACGGTCACGCCGCGGCCCGGTTCCTGGAAGGGTGTGCACCCGCCGAAGGGCTACCGCGTGGTGCTGCTCACCGCGGGCGACGACCGTCCGACCAGGGCCCTGGTGTCGGCGGTGAAGGACTGGGCCGCGAGCGAGCACGTCGACCTCAGGACGGTGACCTCCGAAGGCCCCCACGACCTCGTTCCCGCCGTCGACAGGGCCATCGGCATGGGCCCGGACCTGGTCGTCGGCGCGGGCAACGATCTCGTCGACCCGCTCGCCGTGGTCACCGCGAGCCATCTGTCGCAGCAGTTCCTCGTCGTCGGCGCGGAGCTGGCCGAACCCACCCACAACGTCACGGCGGTCGACTGGTCCGGTGCGTCGTTCCGGGGCGAGGGGCTCGGCATGTCCTCGACCTACGATCCGGAGTCGTTCACCGCCGCGCGCTGCGCCGCCGCCGTCCGGGCGGGCGTCGCGGCCGTCCTCCACGACCTGACGGGCATCGTGATCTGGCTCGACCGTCTCTAGTGCCCCGACAGGCAACGTTCGCCCCGTCGCGACGCTCGGCACGCTCCCCCGAGCTCTTCGAGCAGGGGGGACCCCCACTCGCCGCACCGGCCGAAAGCCCAAGTACGTCCAGTACGAGGACTTCCGGCCGGCACGCCGAGAGCACGCACCGGACGCCGCTCCTTCACGGGCAAACGTCGCCTGCCGCGGCACTAGGACCTCTCTGGTTTCTCCCCGCACATGGCAGCAGGCGGCGGTCCACCCGGGTGGACCGCCGCCTGCCTGACAGGACTTGGGGCCCGGACGGAGTCCGAGGCCGGTGTGCGGGCTATCGCGTCGGCTTCTTGCCGGTGACGCCCAGGTGAACCAGGAGCGCCAGGTTCGGCCTCAGTTCGGCCTGCTTCACCCCCGGGGCGAAGCCCTTCTGGTGGGAGGCGACCGCCGCGAGCATCGCGACCAGCGAACCGGCGATCGCGGCCGGATTCACATCCTTGTCGACCCGGCCCTTGGACTGGAGTTCGGTGACAGATTCCGCCAGGGAGTTGTTCACGGAGTTCAGGATCTTCGAACGGATCTTGTAAAAGCGCTTGTCGCCCTCGGCGGCACCGAGATCGATCACGCGCAGAATGGCGTCGTTGTGGCGCCAGAACTCGAGAAACCCGTCCACGAGTTCCTGCGCCGTCTGCCAGCCGGCCTTCCCGGCCCACGACCGGCCTTCGAGTAGCTCGGCCAATCCGGCGCCCTCGGCGGCCATTTGCTCGGCGATCTCCAGAACAGCGCCCTCGACATCGGGGAAGTACTGATAGAAGGTCGCGGGCGAAGTCCCCGCCTTCCTGGCGACATCGATGACCTTGACGTCCCGGTAGGGGGAGGAGCTGAGCATCTCGCTGAGGCAGTCGAGCAGCTTCTGCCGGGTCGCCTGCCCACGTCGACCGGCCACGCGGCCGTCGACGGTACGCACTTGTCCTGTCATGTCGTCAGCTTACCGAGCAGTGATCGGAGCGCGATTCGGCCGACTGCAAATGGGGTGCATGAGCTCGGAGAGGCTGGTGTGCCTGGTCTGCGGGCTGCGCGTGACCCGGCTACTTTGGCGACATGGCCGAAAACAGGGCATCCGCGAGCACAGAGGGCGTCCCCTGCTGGGTGGACGCGCAGCTTCCCGACGTCGAGGCGGGGAAGCGGTTCTACGGTGAGCTCTTCGGGTGGAGCTTCGCGGAGGAGACGTACGGAGCGTCCGTACCGGCCCGGCTGCACGGGGAGCCCGTCGCCGCGCTCTCGCCGAAGACGGACGGTCGTATGCCCACCGTCTGGACCGTGTACTTCGCGACCCCGGACGTCCGGGCGCTGGCCGAGCGGATCCGGGCCGGCGGCGGGCAGATCGTGATCCCGCCCGCCCGGGTCGACGGCCTGGGCCTGGCCGCACTCGCCGCCGATCCCGAGGGCGCCGTCTTCGGGCTGTGGCAGCCCGACAGCCACCAGGGCTTCGGCAGGCGCCACGAGCCGGGCACCTTCGTCTGGGCCCAGCTCTACGCCCGCGACACCGAGACCGCCAACGTCTTCTACGGCGGGCTGTTCCACGACGCCCTGTTCGGGCCGGGCGCCGAGCCCGAATTCGGCCGGGCCGCCGTCTCCGACGTCTTCCCGGCCGAGATGCCGCCGCACTTCCTCGTCCACTTCCGGGTCGCGGAACTGGAGGCCGCCCTCGGCACGGTCGTCCGGCTCGGCGGGCGGGTGCAGGTGCCGCCCTTCGGGACGTCGTACGGAACCGTCGCCGTCGTCGCCGACAATCAGGGGGCGTCCTTCGCCCTCCTGGAGAGGTGAGGGAGCGGCGATCGGAGAGGTGAAATCCGCCCCCCGACCGGGAAGAGGGGGTTTTGCGGCGTGACATCCCGATGTGTCGCCGGGTTCGCAACCTGTGCGCCGGACAGGAAGAATCAGGGTGCGTGCCGCCACGGCGGTGCGGTGGTGAGACGCTGCACTTCGGTCGCGTACATATGTGGGTGGCGCGGCTCGTACGGGGAGGTGGCAGGCAAGTGGTGGATCAGCTGACGCAGCACGACCCGCGGCGGATCGGGCCGTTCGAGGTGCTGGGACGGCTGGGTGCCGGCGGCATGGGGCTGGTCTATCTCGCGCGCTCGGCGTCCGGCCGGCGCGTGGCGATCAAGACGGTCAGGACCGAGCTGGCCGAGGACCAGCTCTTCCGGGTCCGCTTCACGCGTGAGGTGGAGGCCGCGCGGGCGGTCTCCGGCTTCTACACGGCCGCGGTCGTCGACGCCGACCCGCGCGCCGCCGTGCCGTGGCTGGCCACCGCCTACGTCCCGGCGCCCTCCCTGGAGGAGATAGTGACCGAGTGCGGTCCGCTCCCGGCCCAGGCGGTGCGCTGGCTGGCGGCGGGCGTCGCCGAGGCGCTCCAGTCCATCCACGGCGCCGGGCTCGTCCACCGCGACCTGAAGCCGTCGAACGTCCTCGTCGTCGAGGACGGGCCGCGCGTGATCGACTTCGGAATCGCCTCCGGGGTCTCCAACACCCGGCTGACCATGACGAACGTCGCCGTCGGCACGCCCGCGTACATGTCCCCGGAGCAGGCCAAGGACTCGCGCAGCGTCACCGGCGCCAGCGACGTCTTCTCGCTCGGCTCGATGCTGGTGTTCGCCGCCACCGGGCATCCGCCCTTCCATGGCGCCAACCCCGTCGAGACGGTCTTCATGCTGCTGCGCGAGGGCCCCGACCTGGAGGGACTTCCGGACGAGCTGCGTCCGCTGATCGACTCCTGCATGCAGATGGAGGCCACCGCCCGGCCCAAGCCGGCCGACCTCCAGGCCCAGCTCGCGCCCCATCTGTTCGGCTCCGGCTCCGACGACAGCGGTACGGCCTCCGCCTGGCTGCCCGAGCCGGCGGTCGGCCTCATCGAGTCCCGCCGCGGCGGCCGACTGGCCCTGCCGCCCGCCCCGCGCGTCGCCGTACCGCCCCCGCCCTCGCACAGCCCCGCCGTCCCGGCCCAGGCCGGACCCGCGCCGGTGGGCGTCCCCGACTCCGGTCCCGTGCGGCTGGCCGGCGCCCAGGTGCCGATCGGCCCTGGTCCGCGCGTCGCCGACGCCCGTGCCGCCGCCGTCAAGGCGCCCCCGCCCGAGGCCGGCCTGGCCGCCACCTGGTCCAGGCCGCACCCGGGCGTCAACGGCGCCGACCCCGCCGTACCGGCCGTGCCGCCGGAGACCCCGGCCGGCTGGCGCCCGTGGCGCTTCCGCATGTCCAACGACGTCTGGGGCACCCCGTCCGTCGCCGACGACCTCGTCTACGTCACCTCCTTCGAGGTGCACGCCCTGGACGTGGCCACCGGCCGCCGCCGCTTCAAGACCCGCGACGTGGCCTGGTCCATGGCGGTCGCCGACGGCCGGGTGCACGCCTCCGACGGGCCCGCCCTGTTCGCCCTGGACGCCCGCGAGGGCACCGACCTGTGGCGGGTTCAGACCGACGCCTGGGTGTACTCCCTCAAGGCCGACCGCGGGACGGTCGTCACCGGCACCCGCGGCGGGGGCGTCCAGGCCTGGGAGGCCGCGGGCGGCCAGAAGCTGTGGGAGATCGCCGGCTGCCAGACCGACTTCGAGTCCCCCGAGGCGGGCCCCGTCGTCCACGACGGCACGGTGTACGTCTGGCAGGACGCCCGCCTGCGCGCCCTGGAGGCCCGCACGGGCGAGGAGCGCTGGTCCTACCCGATCGGCGACGCGGCCTCCTGCGGCGGAGTGCCGGTGCGCGTCACCCCGGCCCCGGACGGCTACGTCTACGTCTGCGCCGGCACCCGCGTGCTCGCCGTGGACGTGGCGAGCGGCCATGTCCGCTGGCACTTCGAGGCGCCCGCGGTCTTCCTCTGCCCGCCGGCCTTCGCGCCGGGCCCGGCGGTGAGCGGCGGCGGCGTCTACCTCGCCGACTACCTCGGCACCGTCTACGCCCTCGACGCCACCGACGGCCGCGACCGCTGGCGCATCGCCACCGAGTCCCGCGCCTCCGTCGCCCCGGTCCTGGTCGCCGCCGGGCACGTCCACGTCGGCAGCGGCCGGGGCCTGTACACCCTGGACGCCGTCACCGGAACGCCCAAGTGGCGCTTCCAGGCGGGCGGCGAGATCGTCGGTGCCCCGGCGGTCGCCGAGGGCCGTATCCACTTCGGCTCCACCGACCACCTGCTGTACACGCTCAAGGCCGACGACGGCCGGCTGCGCTGGAAGCTCGCCACCGGCGGCGAGATCACCGGCTCCCCGGTGGTCCGGGACGGGGTCGTGTACGCGTGCAGCAAGGACCGCTGCGTGTACGCCCTGGACGCGGAGAAGGGGACGGGCACCGCCCGCACCACCTGAACCGCGCCGGGGAGTCGCGGGTGACGGCCGCCGTACGGGATGCGCGGAAGGGGCGCTCGGACGACGGCCGTCGGTCCTGGCCGACGGCGCTCTCGGTCACCACCGGCACACACGACGCTACTCCGCGTGCGGCACCGCCGCCACGCGAGTCACACCGAGCCGCCACTGCGCCGACCGGGTGACCGCCGACCCGCCCCCGGACACACGTCGGCCGCGGCGGCTCCCCCTCGGTGCCACCGCGGCCGATCCCCGTGTGCTGGGGCCTACTTCGTCGGCTTGAACGGCTCCGACGTGGCGTGCATGTCCTTCGTCGTGACGGGCTCGCCGGTTGCGTGCATGTCCTGCGTGGTCACGTCGTCGCCCGCGGACTGGGCGGCCTCGGCCGCGGCCTCGGCGTTCGTCGTGCCGGTGGCGTGCATGTCCTGGGGCTTGATGACCGGCTTGTCGCTCATGTCCTTGCTCCACTCGGTGTGTTCGTCGATGGTCCGGCGAAGCCCGCCCGGTCACTCCCCCGAGGGTGACCGGGTGGGCTCTCCTGGGCCGCCCACACTGGTTCGCCAGTGCGAGATCCCCCGTTCCCCCCGCAGCCGACCCCTCTGCCCCCCGACGCGAAGGATCGACTGACTTGAGAATGGCCCGTGGCGATAAACGAACGATGAACGGGCCCGCGGACGCTCCGGGCGGGCCTCACGCCGCCTGCACAGGAGTCAGCAGTTCGCGTACGGCGGCCGCCTCGGGCGAGCCCGATTCCTCGTAGATGCGCAGGGCTTCCCGCCAGCACGCCCGGGCGCGGTCCGTCTGCCCGATGCGGGTGAGGGCGTGGCCGAGCACGGTGAGCACGTTGCCGCGCCTCCACTCACCGCCGATGCCGCGCAGCACCGTCAGGGCCATCTCGGCGTTGGCGGCGGCCTGTGCGGGGCGCTGTGCGGCGATGTCCACCTCCGCCAGGCGGAAGAGGGTCATTCCCTCCCACAGCCGCTGCCGGCTGTCGCGGAAGACGTCCAGGGCCTCCAGGAGCCGGTCCGCGGCGCTGTCGACCCGGCCGCTCTGGGTGAGCGCCATGCCCAGGGCGTAGCGGCCGTTCGCGCCGCGCATCGAGTTGCCCATGGCGTCGTAGACGTCGATGCCCTGCTGGGCCAGGGCGACCGCGCTCTCCGTCCGGCCGGTCGCCAGGTGGATGCGGGAGAGGTTGCACAGCGCGCTGGCCTCGCCGGGGCGGTCGCCCAGCATCCGGAAGAGCTGGATGGCCTCGGAGAGGTGCTCCTCCCCGTCCGCGTTGCGGCTCTGGTACAGCGCGATGATGCCGCGCGCGTTGCGGGCCCAGCAGACGGGCAGGAGGTCGTCGGTTTGCCGGGCGAGACGGATCACCAGCTCCGCCTCCTGGTCCGCCATCTCGAAGCGGCCGCCGTCGACATGGGCGTGGGCCAGCGTCATCAGCGCCCGGGCCTCGGCCTGGGCCGAGCCGAGCCGTCGGGCCTCGTCGAGCAGTGCCTTCGCCGTGGCCTCGTACTCCCTGGAGTTCGCCCCCGACTCGGAGATGTCGAGCGCCGCCCAGAGCAGGTCGATGGACCGCCGCAGCATCGACGGCAGGTCCGCGGGTCGGCGCGCGGTGGCGAGGAGGCAGTTCGCCTCGCGGTACAGCCAGTCCCGGGCGCTGTGACGGTCCGGGAACCGGAGCCCGGCGTACTCCGTCGGCTGGAGGTGGTCCACCAGCCGGTCGCCCGGGCGTTCGATCGCGTAGACGCCCGCCGCCGTCGCCAGGTAGAAGTCCAGCAGCCGCGACATCGCGGCCGCGCGCTCGCCCGGCGGGTGTTCGTCGCGTTCCGCGCAGGCGCGGGCGTAGAGGCGGACCAGGTCGTGGAAGCGGTAGCGGCCGGGGGCCGCCGACTCCAGGAGCGAGGTGTCGACCAGGGACTCCAGCAGGTCTTCGGTGTCGTCCGCCGGCAGGTCCAGTACGGCGGCCGCCGCGTCCAGGGACATGTCCGGGCCGTCGGCCAGTCCCAGGAGCCGGAACGCGCGGGCCTGCGCGGGCTCCAACTGCCCGTAGCCCAGCTCGAACGTCGCCTTCACCGCCAGGTCGCCCGCCTGGAGCTCGTCCAACCGGCGCCGCTCGTCGCCGAGTTTCGCCGCCAGGACCGAGACCGTCCAGGTCCTGCGCGCCGCCAGCCGGGACGCCGCGATACGGATGGCCAGGGGCAGGAAACCGCAGGCGGCGACCACGTCGAGGGCCGCCTCGCGCTCGCCCGCCACCCGCTCCTCGCCCACGATCCTCGTGAACAGGGACAGTGCCTCGTCGGGGCTCATCACGTCCAGGTCCACCAGGTGCGCGCCCGCCAGGCCCACCATCCGCACCCGGGACGTGATCAGGGCCGCGCAGCCCTCCGTCCCCGGCAGCAGCGGTCTGATCTGGGCCGCGTCCCGCGCGTTGTCCAGCAGGACCAGGACGCGGCGGCCGTCGAGCACCGAGCGGTACAGGGCCGCGCGTTCCTCCAGGGAGTCCGGGATCGCGGAGTCCGCCGTGCCGAGGGCGCGCAGGAAGGAGCCGAGGACGGTCTCCGGCTCGGCCGCTCTGGCACCGGCGCCCTGGAGGTCCACGTACAACTGGCCGTCCGGGAAGGCGGCCCGCGCCTGGTGGGCCACGTGGACGGCGAGCGTCGTCTTGCCCACGCCGCCGATCCCGGCCACCGCCGACACGGCCATCACGCGCCCGTCGGCCGAGGCCAGCACCTCGCCCAGCTCGGCCACGAAGGAGCTGCGGCCCGTGAAGTCCGGGACGGTCGCGGGGAGTTGCGCGGGGCGTACGGCGACCACCGCCGGTTCGGCCACCGGCGAGGACGGCTCGGCGAGAGCCGGGTCGGCCTGGAGGATGCGCTGTTGCAGTTCACGCAGTTCCGGTCGGGGGTCCACGCCCAGCTCGTCGGCCAGGAGGCGTCTGGTGTCGGCGTACACCGCCAGCGCCTCCGCCTGCCGGCCGCTGCGGTACAGCGCCAGCATCAGCAGCTCGCGCAGCCGTTCCCGCAGCGGGTGGGCCGCCGTCAGCGCCGTCAGCTCCGAGACGGCCTCCGCGTGGCAGCCCTGTTCCAGGTCCATGTCCAGGCAGGACTCCAGGAGTTGCAGGCGCCATTCCTCCAGGCGCACCCGCTGCGCCTCCGCGTAGGGACCGGGCACCCCGGCCAGCGGCTCCCCGTCCCACAGGGCGAGCGCCCGCCGCAGCAGCTCGCGCGCCTGGCACAGGTCCCCGGCCGACCGGGCCTTGTCGGCGCGGCCCGCGAGCTCCTGCGCCTCGGCCAGGTCCAGCGCGCCCTCGCCCGCCCCGCGCACGGCGTATCCGCCGGACTCGCTGACCAGCACCCCGGGGTCGAGCGCCTTGCGCAGCCGGGAGGCGTACGTCCGCACCGCCGCCAGCGCCTGCGACGGCGGCTCCTCGCCCCACAGCGCGTCGATCAGCTCGGACGCGGTCGCGGTGCGCCCCTCGCGCAGCAGCAGTGCCGCCAGCAGGGCGCGTTGCTGCGGGGAGCCGGTGGGCAGAGGCTGCTCTCCGCGCCAGGCGCGCACCGGACCGAGCACGCTGAAGCGCAGCGTCGCCGATTGCTCGGGACACCGCTGCTCAGGCACTCGCGGTACACCTTCCATCGCTGCCCCCTGGCCCCCTGTCGAACCGTCAACAAGCAGAGCCAGTTTGCCTTGTTCACGGCAGATGCGTCAGCTCCCGAGACGGCGATCACAGCCCCGCACATCCCACGACACAAGGCCCACACATCCTCTCCGCACCTCTTGGCCCCGACGGCCGGGCGAGCGGGCGCCGCCCGCGGGTCAGACGTGTCCGCCCGTGCCCAGAAAGACCGGGTTCGTCAGCGCCGCCATCACGCCGGGCAGCGGCCCCACCGCCGTCTCGTGGCGCACCTCGGCCCGTACGTACGCCGCGTACGCCGGGGTCGTGCGCCACTCGACGGCCCCCGTGCCCGACACGGGGAACGGGTCGCTGGTGAGGAGCACCCCCTGGTCGGTCACGAGACGGACCGTGCAGCGCGGTACGCCGGAGGCCTCGAGGCGGACCGTCACCGGGGTGTCCGGGGCCACCCGCAGCCGTTCCCCGATGCCCGCCCGCTCGCCCCCGGCCCCCGTCGCGGTGAGGGCGAGCGACACGCGCCGGGACTCGGCGACGTACGAGCGGCCCGCGCGGATGCCGTCCTGGACGGCCTCCCTGGTGAGGTCGTCGGCCAGGACGACAGTCTGGGGCAGGCCCACGGAGTCCGGCGGCCGGTGCGCGTCGCTGCTGCCCATCGCGGGCAGCCAGCGCCGGTCCTCTCGTGCCGCCGCCACGAGCGTGGCGTCCCACGCGGCCACCGCCATCTCGTCGTCCGGGGTGAAGGGGCCGTTCCACACCTCCACCGCGTCCGCCTCGCCGAAGCCGAACTTCCAGGCGCAGCCGACGCAGCCGGCGTGCGGGTGGGCGGGCACGACCAGGCCGCCCGCGCGGCGGATCTCGCGGGCGAAGCGGCCGAAGCGGCCCTCCCGCGCCCGGTAGCGCCAGTCGACGAAGGTGCCCGGGTCGGTGCCGAGGGCGAGGACGTGGCCGTTCCTCGTCGTCACCTCCTCGCCCAGCATGATCAGCAGGTCGTCGCCCGCGTGGTCGGCCCAGTGCGCGTGCGAGGCATGGGTGTTGTGGTCCGAGCTGTTGATGAAGTCGAGGCCGGCCGCCCTGGCCCGCGCGGCGATCTCGCCGGGGGTGCGGCGCCCGTCGGAGTACCAGGAGTGCAGGTGGCAGTCCCCCCGGTACCAGGCCCGCCCCCGCCCCCTGGCCCACTGCGGCGGGTACACGGGCGGTACGGCCGTGCCCGGGGCGCCGTGGGTCAGGGTGACGTCGAGCGCGTACGACAGGCCCCGCGGGGCGACCGTGTAGGGCCCGAGCACGATGTGCCAGACACCGGCACCGACCGGCCCCGCGACGTACCCGGGTGTCGCGTCGTCCGCGCGGACGAAGAACTCCGTACGCGCCCCGCCCGACCAGCCGCGGAAGCCCTCGCCGCCCGGCTCGATGCCACGCTGGTCGAAGATGCCGATGTCCAGCGCGTTGCCGGGAGTGCCCGCGGGAACGGCCGGCCTGTCGTAGGTGTACGAGACCTTGATCTCCCGCACCCCGTCCGGAACGTCGACGGGAACGTACACGTAGTCGGCCGCACCCGGCGCCAGCGTCCCCCGGATCGTCCGGGTCACCCGCCCGCCGTCCGCGCCCCTCGCGAAGGTCACGCTTCCCAACGTAGGCGCCACGGAGGCGGCCGTCACGACGGGAGTGCGCCGTCCGGGTCCGCGGCCGGACCACCGGCACCACCGGCCGGTCCTTCCTTGATCGGCCCTGGTGACCGCGACCGTATCCTCGGAGGATGACGACTTCCGTGCTCTCCGGAACCGGCCCCACCGAGAACTCGCTGCGTCGTGCGCTCAAACGTGCCCGGGACGGGGTCGCGCTCGACGTCGCCGAGGCGGCGGTGCTGCTCCAGGCGCGGGGCGAGCACCTCCGGGACCTCGCCGCCTCCGCGGCCCGGGTGCGGGACGCCGGTCTGGAGGCCGCCGGCCGTCCCGGCGTCATCACCTACTCCAAGAGCGTCTTCGTCCCGCTCACCCGGCTGTGCCGCGACAAGTGCCACTACTGCACGTTCGTCACCGTGCCGGGCAAGCTGCGCCGCGCCGGGCACGGGATGTTCATGTCCCCCGACGAGGTCCTCGACATCGCCCGCCGAGGCGCCGAACTCGGCTGCAAGGAAGCCCTGATCACCCTCGGCGACAAGCCGGAGGACCGCTGGCCGGAAGCGCGCGAGTGGCTCGACGCGCACGGCTACGACGACACCATCGCCTACGTACGCGCCGTCTCCATCCGCGTCCTGGAGGAGACCGGCCTGCTGCCGCACCTCAACCCGGGCGTCATGACCTGGACGGACTTCCAGCGCCTCAAGCCCGTCGCCCCCTCGATGGGCATGATGCTGGAGACGACCGCGCGCCGGCTGTGGTCCGAGCCGGGCGGCCCCCACCACGGCTCCCCGGACAAGGAACCGGCCGTGCGACTGCGGGTCCTTGAGGACGCCGGCCGTACCTCCGTCCCCTTCACCTCCGGGATCCTGATCGGCATCGGCGAGACGTACGAGGAACGCGCGCAGTCCCTGTTCGCCCTGCGCAAGGTCGCCCGCGCCCACCACGGCATCCAGGAACTGATCATCCAGAACTTCCGCGCAAAACCGGACACGGCCATGCGCGGCATGCCCGACGCCGAACTCGACGAACTGGTCGCCACGGTGGCCGTCGCCCGGCACATCATGGGCCCCTCCGCCTGCCTCCAGGCCCCGCCCAACCTGGTCGACGCCGAGTACGAACGGCTCATCGGCGCCGGTATCGACGACTGGGGCGGCGTCTCCCCGCTCACCATCGACCACGTCAACCCCGAACGCCCCTGGCCCCGGATCGAGCAGCTCGCCGAGAAGTCGGCCGCGGCGGGCTTCGAACTGCGCGAACGGCTCTGCGTGTACCCGGAGTTCGTCACCCGCGGCGAACCCTGGCTCGACCCGCGGCTGCTGCCGCACGTCCGCGCCCTGGCCGACCCCGCCACGGGCCTGGCCCGCCCGGACGCGGTCGCCGAGGGCCGCCCCTGGCAGGAGCCCGACGAGGCCTTCACCGCCACCGGCCGCACCGACCTGCACCGCACCATCGACACCGACGGCCGCACCGCCGACCGCCGCGGCGACTTCGACGAGGTGTACGGCGACTGGGGCGCCCTGCGTGAGGCGGCCGCCCCCGGCATGGCCCCGGAACGCGTCGACACCGACGTACGGCAGGCCCTGCGCACGGCCGCCGACGACCCGACGAGGCTCACCGACGACGAGGCCCTGGCACTGCTGCACGCGGACGGCCCGGCCCTGGACGCGCTGTGCCGGATCGCGGACGACGTCCGCAAGTCCGTGGTGGGCGAGGACGTCACGTACATCGTCACGCGGAACATCAACTTCACCAACGTCTGCTACACCGGCTGCCGCTTCTGCGCCTTCGCCCAGCGCCGCACCGACGCGGACGCCTACACCCTGTCCCTCGACCAGGTCGCCGACCGGGCCCAGCAGGCCTGGGACGTCGGCGCGGTGGAGGTCTGCATGCAGGGCGGCATCCACCCCGACCTGCCGGGCACGGCCTACTTCGACATCGCGCGCGCGGTGAAGGGACGCGTCCCCGGCATGCACGTGCACGCCTTCTCCCCGATGGAGGTCGTCAACGGCGCCACCCGCACCGGCCTGTCCATCCGCGAGTGGCTGACCGAGGCCAGGGCGGCGGGCCTGGACAGCATCCCCGGCACGGCGGCCGAGATCCTCGACGACGAGGTCCGCTGGATCCTGACCAAGGGCAAGCTGCCCACCGCCACCTGGATCGAGGTCGTGACGACCGCCCACGAACTGGGCATCCGCTCCTCGTCGACGATGATGTACGGCCACGTGGACCAACCCCGCCACTGGCTCGGCCACCTGCGCACCCTGGCCCGCATCCAGCAACGGACCGGCGGCTTCACCGAGTTCGTGACGCTCCCCTTCATCCACACCAACGCCCCGGTGTACCTGGCGGGCATCGCCAGGCCCGGCCCCTCCGTACGCGACAACCGCGCGGTGACGGCGATGGCACGCCTCCTGCTGCACCCCTGGATCCCCAACATCCAGACGAGCTGGGTGAAGCTCGGCGAGGCCGGCGCCGCCGAAATGCTCCGCTCCGGCGCGAACGACCTCGGCGGCACGCTGATGGAGGAGACGATCTCCCGCATGGCCGGCTCCTCCTACGGCTCCTACAAGTCCGTCAAGGACCTGGTGGCGGTGGCGGCGGCGGCCGGACGCCCGGCGAAGCCGAGGACCACGCTCTACGGCGAGGTCCCGGAGGAACGGCGGCGGGCCGCGGCCGCGTCGGACGGCCACCTCCCGGACCTGCTGCCGGTCCTGGACTGAACCGAGGCAGACACAGCTCGCAGTACGATGATCCGACCCCCGTCGGAGGGGTCGAGTAGCACCGAGGAGATGCGTGCCGATGGCGGCCCGAATACCTTCGTGGGCCTGGGTCAGCGGCCTGACCGTGGGCGCGGTCGCGGCGGTGGCCGTACTGGCGGCGAAGGCCGACCAGGGTGCCCACCCCACGGCCCCGACCGCCGACCACCGACCCGTGTCCTCGGCGAGCGCGAGCCCCTCCGCCAAACCCAAGCCCAAGCCCGCGGCCCCGCCGGCCGTCCCGGCCGACTCGGGCGTGGGCCACCGGATCGTCTACGCCCTCGCCCAGAAGCGGGTGTGGCTGGTCGACGAGAGCGACAAACCCACCCGCACCTTCCCGGTCTGGCCGGGCACGGTGAGCCCCGACCCGGGCGCCTACGTGATCTCCCAGCGCGTCCCCTCGACCACCGGCTCGGACGGCGTCCAGATCGAGCACATCATGTACTTCGCCGGCAAGTCCGGCGTCTTCATCGCCTTCAGCAACGCCGTGGACGGCGCCTCACCCCCACCGGCCGCCGCCGGCGCCAAGACGGGCGGCATCCGCATGGGCAAGCCCGACGGCACGGCCCTGTGGACCTTCGCGGAGAAGGGGACGAGGGTCGAGGTCGTCAACTAGCGACACCGTCGAGGAACGCGCTCCAGGACGCACCCCCGAACGCGAGCCGCGCACCGTCCCGGTCCTTTGTGTCACGGACGTGGACGGTGGTGGGGGAGGGGGTGGCGGCGGTGGCTATGGCGACCTCGACGCAATCAGGGCCGTCGTTGCTGCTGTAGCTGCTCTTGAACCAGTTGAGCGTGGTGGTCATGTCTCTTCTCCCAGAATCTTCTCGATGAAGGACAGCGACTCCCGAGGCGAGAGGGCCTGCGCACGGATCATTCCATAGCGCATGTCGAGGATCTGGGCCTCTCTCGGGTCGCTGATCACCCGGCTGTGCAACTGGGCCTCCCAGTGCCCCAGCGTCTTGCCGTCCCGGAGCTTCAGGAGCCGCAGCGGTCCCGCCATGCCCGCGTGGTCCTCACGGTCCGTGGGCATCACCTGGACCGAGACGTGCCGCAACTGTCCCATTTCCAGAAGGCGTTCGAGTTGCTGTCGCAGGACCATTCTGCCGCCGATCGGCCGCCGTAGCGTCACCTCCTCCTGGACAAAGGTGATGAGCGGCCGGGGCACTCGCTCGAACACGGCCTTGCGTGCCATGCGCGCGGCGACGTGACGCTCGATCTCGTCCTCCGTGTACGCGGGGCGGCGCATCGCATACAGCGCTTGGGCATACGCCGGAGTCTGCAACAGGCCGTGGATCTGCTGATTGTCGTAGGTCCCCAACTCGACGGCCTCGCCCTCCAACTTGGCCAAGTCCCTTACCTTCTTGGGGTACCGGGCCCGCTCCACGTCCGCCTTCATCACGGACAGCTTCCCGCCCGCGCCGAGCACCTCGTCGGCCTTGTCGAGGAAGTCGGGCTTGGGGATGCGGCGTCCGCGTTCGACGGAGGAGACCATCTCGTCGCCGTACCCGATGGCGGCGCCGAGTTCGCCCTGCTTGAGCCCGGCGGCCTCGCGCCACATCTTGATCTGCCGGCCGACCGTCCTGAGTACGGCCTCGGCCTCTTCGTCCTCCATGTCATCCCCTCCCGACGTACGGGCCGGACGACTCCGCCCTGCGTACGTACAGTCACGTTGCGTACCGTGGTGATGGCTGTTCAGCGTAGGGATGGATGACGACTCTGGGTGACATGAGTAAGAAATTCCCCCTATCGATCGCTGCTCCGTCGGCCCGTTTCGCCGTGCAGCTCTCCGCGACGCGCAGAGGCGCGCGCCTGGCCCGCCTGCTGGCGGAACGCCAACTGGACGACTGGGGGGTGGGCTTGGCGGACGCGGTCCAGATCGTGGCGGAGCTGGCGGCGAACGCGGCGTTTCACGGGCGCGTCAGGGGACGGGACTTCCGGTTGGCACTGAAGCTGCACGGGGATGGCACCCTCCGCATCGAGGTGACCGACGCGCGCGGTGACCGGCTCCCGAGGATCGCGGACCCGGTGGCGGCGGACGCGGAGTCAGGGCGGGGCCTGCTGCTCGTGGCCGCGCTCGCCGACCGCTGGGGCGTCACCGAGGCACCCGCCCAGGGCAAGACGGTCTGGGCCGAACTCGCACCGCGTCGCGGCGATCGGTGACCCGGCGGCGCCCGACGCAAAAGACCAAAGAACCGGGGAAAGAACCGAACCCGCCCCCACCGCCCCCCGTCGATCACCCGGCTGATTGACTGCTCCCCTCCCTCGAAGGGGAGGGGATTCCCGGCTCAGGCCGCCTCCTGGAGCAGCGCTCCAGGAGGTCTTGCGCCCTCGACACCGGCCGGGTTCAGACCTGCCCGGACGAGCATCACGCGGGCGGAGTTCTTGTCCCGGGGGGAGAAGGCTCCGCACGCGGTGCAGGTGTAGGTGCGTTCGGACAGCGGCAGTGCGTGCTTGGTTCTCGCTCCACACGATCCGCAGTCCATGGTGCTGTGCGCGGGATGCACCAGACGTACGTCCCGCCCGTGCTTGCGGCCCATCTCGATCAGGGCCTGCTTGGTGGCGCCGATCGCGGCGTCCGCCGCCTTGCGGGCCATCGACGTCCTGGCTAGGAACTTCGGGCGGAAGTCCTCCACCGCGATCACGTCATGGTCGCGCACCACCTTCTTCGCCCACTTGCCCGCCACGAGTGCGTCTACGTCTGCAACGTGACCTGGTACGGCTGAGAACGATCTTTCTGGACCGCGCCCATCACGAATTTCCCACCTTTCTGTCTCCCCAACTGACCGTTCGTGTTCGATTACTGTGCTGAACTGTTGGGCGTACGGACGGGTAACTGCCGGGGAGGTCTCAGCGTGGGTGCGACGTCCGGGGGGCTCTGGGGGCGTGGCGAGCAGCAGGACTTCCGGAGTCGGGTGCGGGGGACGCTGCTCGGGGTGGCCCTGGGGGACGCGCTTGGGGCGCCGGTGGACTGCCTCGCTCTCGGAGCGATCAGGGAGGCCCACGGACCCGAGGGGCTCCGGGATCTCGTGCCCGCCCACGGCCGCCGCGGCGCCGTCACGCACGTCACGCAGCTCACCCTGTTCTCCGTCGACGGGCTCATCCGGGCGCAGGTCCGCCGCGACACCGGGGCCTGGCACCCGCCCACCGATCTGCACCGCGCGTATCTGCGCTGGGCCGCCACCCAGCGGGACTGGGGGCCGGACGAGCGGCGCGAGGAGGACGGCTGGCTGGCCCGCGAGGAGTGGTTGTACGCCCGGCGCGGTCCGAGCAGGCCGCTGCTGATCGGGTTCGGCGACGACACCATGGGCACCCTGGAGGCGCCCAAGAACCCCGCCGAGGCCGGTCCGGAGGCGGTCGCCAGGTCGGCGCCCTTCGGGCTTCTCGTCGGCTGGGAGCCGCAGCTCGTCACGCAGCTCGCCGTCGAGTGCGCGGCGCAGACGCACGGGCACCCCACCGCCTGCCTCGCCGCCGGCGCCTACGCCGTGATCGTGCACGCCCTCGCCCGTGGCGACGACCTCGACGGCGCCGTGCAGAAGTCGCTGGCGCTGCTCGCCGCACGCCACGGACACCAGCCGGTGTCGGATGCCCTGCAGCACGCGCTGGGCGCGGTACGGCAGGGCATGCCGACCCCGGACCGGGTGGAGGAACTGGCGGGGCAGGGGACGGCGGCGGGGCTGCTCGCCGTGGCCGTCTACTGCGCGCTGGTGAGCGAGGACGTACGCCATGGGCTGTGCCTGGCGGTGAACCACAGCGGGTCCTCCGGTGCGGCCGGTGCGCTCACCGGCGGGCTGCTCGGCGCCCTGTACGGAGAGACGGCCCTCCCGCCGGCCTGGCTGGCCGAGCTGGAGGGCCGTCCCACTCTGCTGGTCCTGGCGGACGACTTCGCGATGGAGATGACCCAGGGACCCGCGCTGCACGGGCCCACCGGATCCTCCCCGGCGTGGCTGGCACGCTATCCGCGCGGGACCCGGTAGCCGCACGGGCCGCGCGGTGCTACGGCTGCTTCCCCACCACGTCGTCGCCCGCGCCCGCGGGAGCCGACCAGAAGGCCAGCAGGCCTGCCGCCCAGCTGGTGAGCGCCGCGTTCAGTGGCGTGGGCACGACAAGCAAGCGTCAGGTCAAGAGCGGGCAAAGATGTTCGCGGGCACAAGCGGAGCCCCCTCGGCAAGGACGGCGAACTCGTCGAGAGGGCTCATCAGCGTGCTTGTTGCGGTTGTCGTGTGGTCGTCTTCTCAAGCCTTGAGCGACGTCACGAACGTGTTCCACGCGTCGGCGCGGAAGCCGAGCACCGGTCCCGAGGAGACCTTGGAGTCCCGGACCGCCATGGCCGCGGCCACCGGTGACTTGACCTCGACGCACGCGCCGTTGCCCGTGGAGTACGAGGACTTGGTCCACGTCTCCGTGACGCCCTGACGAATTGCCATTTCTGCTCCGGATTGCGAGTGGAGTGGATTGCGCCACCGTTGTTGCTCGATGGCGTGATCGACGCTACCCGCCGCACTCCGAGTCCGAAGGGACTATTCATCCTTACGGATGGCATATTCCAATGGAGTCTTCCGCGTTGGCCTGGTGAAGGTGTACCGTGCGGCACCTTCAAGTTGCGGCACTCAATGCGTGTGCTCCTTGGCGATATTCGCGATGAACTGCCGTGACTGCTCCACGTTCAGCGCCTGCGCCCGCAGGTGCTCGTACATCACGCTGTACTTCTGGACGTCGTTCGCCTTCTCCAGGTACAGGTCGCTGGTGACGCCCTCGATGTAGACCACGCTGGAGTCCGCCGTGTCCGGGAACTCCAGGATCGCGTACTGTCCGTTGAGGCCCGGGTGCGCGCCCATCTCGAAGGGGATGACCTGCACGGTCACGTGCGGCAGCCGGGTCTGCTCGACCAGGTGCTCCAACTGCTCCCGCATCAGGGCCGGGCTGCCGACGACCCGGCGCAGGGCGGCCTCGTCCAGGACCGTCCACAGCCGCAACGGGTTCTCGGCGGCGGAGATTCGTTCCTGCCGGCGCATTCTGACCTGCACCCGCTTCTCGATGTCGGCGGGCGCCGTCTCCGGCAGGGCGCCCGCGATGAGTGCCTCCGCGTACTGGCGGGTCTGAAGCAGCCCGGGAACGACCTGGGGGTCGTAGATCCGCAGGCTCGCCGCGTCCGTCTCCAGGCCGATGTAGACGCTGTAGGGGATGTCGCCGAAGGAGTGCCACCAGCCCTGCTGGCGCGAGTCCTTGGCCATCTGCATCAGCGAGTCGACGATCCGGTGGTCCTCCACCTCGTAGACCCCGCACAGATCGCGGACGTCACGCTGGCTGATGCTGCGCCGGCCGTTCTCCAGGCGGCTGATCTTCGACTGCGACACCAGCAGCCTCTCGGCCACCTCCTCGGCCGTCAGGCCCTTGTTCTCGCGCAGCTTGCGCAACTCCTGGCCGAGTCGGCGTCGCCTGACAGTGGGATTGACATTGGACGCCACGGGACGTGCACCTCCGGCCGCATGCCTCTACTTTGCGTATCTGCTGCTGAGCAGATTGCCACCAAGGTGCTTACTACCGCTGGAAAACGCCGGATATGCAGCGAGTACACGTCAGTTCGGCAACGCCCTTCGCACCCGGACGTGGCCGCGAGGGCGGCGGAACGCGTACGAGGTGTACGGTCCCGCCGCTCCCGTCGAACCTGCTGCTCCCGGACCGTCGTTCCGGGACGGGGACTGCGGTGCGGCGTTGTCGCTCTGCGGTGCTGCGTCGTGCGGTGCTGCGTCGTGCGGTGTGGCGCTGTGCTGCGTGGCGCTGTGCCGTGCGGCTCAGTGGGCCACGGCACGGGCCATGGAGCCGCGGCGTGGCTGCATCGGTACGCCACGAGCGGGTTCCGGCGCGGGCCTGGCGCCCGCCCCGCGGCGCGGCTGCGCTCCCACGCCGTTCTGGACGTCCATCACGGCGTGCGCCACGAGACCGCCCATGGGGTCGTGCCGGATCAGGTCCCTGAGCCGGGACCGTGACGACCGTCCCTCGTTGCCGGGGTACAGGTGCTTGCCGAGGCCGACCGCGTGCGCCAGCGCGGCGAGCGCCGCGGTCCGCGGGTCCGGCGGTACGCCGGTGCGGATCGCGGAGTCCAGCCGGGCCCTGATCTCCCGGCTGATCTCGGTGTCCGTCGCCTGGTAGCGAGTTGTCGGCAGCACCCCGCACATCTGGCCGGCCACGGCATGCACCATGCCGCACCGCTCCAGATGCGAGAGATACGTCTGGCGGAGCCCGAGACGCGGCCCGCCGATCCAGTGGACGGCGCGAACCGGAGCGCCGCGCCTTCGCAGCAACTCCAACGCGCAGTCCAGAGTTGGATCTCCTGTCGGCCGTGGCGCCACCACGGCGATACGATCCCCGTCTGGGGCTATCCGTCCGGCCAGCGCCAGCTCCACTAGCTGCGCTCCGGCCAGACCCAGGTCGAGCGACTGCGGCTGTGCAGTGGTACCCGTGGCCGGGTCCAGTGCCAGCAGCAGAAGCTCCTCCGGAAGTGTTCTGCGGCTCCTGCCCATCCATGCCTCCCCGCGTGGATGAAAGACAGGGTGACCCCTCTCACATTGGTCTGTCGAGGGTGCGTGACCGGTTCGTAAGGGAACCGGTAGCTATGTCGTTCTCGTCTACCGCGTGGGTTTGGCCCGTACACAGGACACTGGTACATGGTTCGGACAGCGGTACGGCCAAGGGTTAGGCCGCGTCGTCCGGGTGGCGGTTCAGATCGTGATTCACGGTTCGGTAGCGGCACGTTGGGCGTGCGGCACATGAGGAGGCATCGGTGGCGGGCGAGTCCCCCGACAGGTCGAAGCAGCGCGAGTCGTCGGCACGAACGACGTCGGGGAGCGCGGACTCGGTTCCCGAGTCCAGGAAAGAGGCGGGCGACCCGCGCCTCGCGTTGACCGGGGAGTCGGACGAGGCCGGCGCGTCCGGCGCGTCCGGCGGTTCCGAGGGGCGCGGCGGGGTCGACACGGCCACTCGGGTGCTTTCGGTACGGGATGTGAAGACGAAGCCGGAGACGGATCCGAAGACGGAGTCGTCTTCGAAGACGGAGCCCGACGTCGACGACGTCGACGACGTCGACGACGCCGGTGACACCGAGGCCGCCGCCGACGGCGACGAGACCGACGGGGCGGGGGACACACGCCTGCGTGCGGCGGTGGCCGAGTGGGTGGACTCCGACGCGGACGGGAAGGACGCGGAGGCTGCGGAGGCCGAGGAGGACGCCGACGACTCCGACGACGCCGACGACCCCGAGCCCGCGAAGGCCGGGGCCGGGCCCGAGAGCGACGCGGGGGAGCCCGAGGGCGCCGCGCGCGGCAAGGACGGGGCTGAGCGCCGGGGCGCCGACGAGGCCGCGGCGGACGCTTCCGACGCGGAGGACGCCGACACCTCCGACGGCGACGACCGGGACGGCGACGACGGCGAGCGTGCCGATGCCGATGCCGAGTCCGAAGCCGAGACTGGGACCGCGTCCGAGGCGCCCGAGCGTGCCAGGGCCGTGGCCGAGCCCGAGGACGGCGCCGAGGCGTCCGAGGACGGCGACGGCGAGCGTGCCGAGGACGACGCCTCCAAGGCCGGTGACGACGACCGGGACGGCGACGAGAGCGACGGCGACGGCAGGCCCTCCGGCGACGGCAAGCGTGCCGAGGGCGACAAGGCGTCCGAGGGCGACGCGGGACCGGGTGAGAAGCCGCCCGTGGACCAGCCCACCACCATGCTGAAGCTCGGCGGTGCCGCCAAGCCCCAGGTCGACCAGCCCACCACCATGCTCAAGCTGGGCGGTGCCAAGAAGCAGGCCCCCGAGGCCGAGGCGGAGCGGACCAGCAAGTTCGTCGCGCTCAAGCCGCTCGACACCCCGCCGGCCCGCAAGCCGCAGCTCCCGAAGCCGCCCACGCCCACGCCCGCGCCCCCGCAGTCGCCGGCGTCCGCGCCCAAGCCCGCGCCCGCGGCCCCCACGGCCGCCGCCCCGCAGCTCGGCCCCGAGCGCACCACCCAGCAGCCGCTGCCGCCCAAGCCGCCGCTGGACCTGCTGGCCGAGCTCACGAACACTCCGCCGCCCCCGGAGACCCCGCTGCGCACCACGGTGCGCCGCGTCAAGATCTGGACCCCGCTGGTCATCCTCCTGCTGATCGTCTTTGCGGTCGCGCAGTCCGTGCGCCCGCTGCCGGAAACCAGCCTCGCGCTGACCGCCGAGGACACCTACACCTTCGACGGCGACCCGGTGAAGCTGCCCTGGCCGGACGAGGGCCAGGGCTGGATGGACGTCGACGGCGTCGGCACGATGGACCACTTCGGCGAGCAGAAGCCGGTCCCCATCGGCTCGGTCGCCAAGACCATGACCGCGTACATCATCCTGCGCGAGCACCCGCTGAAGGCCGACGAGGAAGGCCCGAAGATCGAGGTCGACCCGACGGCCGAGAAGGAGGCCGGGTACAGCAAGGACGGCGAGTCCACGCTCGACAACGTCAAGGCCGGCAGCTTCCTCACCGAGAAGCAGGCCCTGTCCGCCGTCATGATCCCCTCCGCGAACAACATCGCGCGCCTGCTGGCCCGCTGGGACGCCGGCTCCGAGGCGGAGTTCGTCAAGAAGATGAACGCCACCGCCAAGGAACTCGGAATGTCCAACACGACGTACACCGACCCCTCGGGCCTGAACAAGACCACCGTCTCCACCGCCGAGGACCAGGTGAAGCTCGGCAACGCGGCCATGAGGATCCCGGCCATGGTGGCCATCACCAGCGCGGCGAGCTGGACGGACCCGTCCGGGAAGAACTGGACCAACTTCAACCAGCTGCCGTACATCATCGGCGCGATCGGCATCAAGACCGGCTCCACCACCGCGGCCGGCGGCAACCTGCTCTTCGCCGCCCGCAAGGAGGTCGGTGGCCGGACGGTGACCATCGTCGGCGCGATCCTCGGCCAGCACAAGCCGTCGATCCTCGACACGGTCAACGCGGTCAGCAAGACCGCTCTGCTCGCCGCGAAGGACGTGCCGACCTCGGCGAAGATCCTGAAGAGGGGTGACGTCGTCGGGTACATCGACGACCAGCTCGGGGGCCACACCCCGGTCGTCGTCACCAAGGACGTCACCGCGGTCGGCTGGGGCGGCCTGCGGCTGAAGCTGTCCCTCACCACCAAGGACGCGCTGCCGCACACCGCGAAGGCCGGCACGGAGGTGGGCATGCTCGCCGTCGGTGAGGGCGCGGAGAGCGCCGTACAGGTGCCCGTGGCCCTTCAGGACGATCTCGCCGAGCCGGGCTTCGCGGCCAAGCTGACCCGCGTCGGCTGATCGCCGCGTCGTCCCGGCGGCCGTCGCCGCCCCCGCCCACCCCGTCGGGCAGCCCCACCAGGGAGCTGGCCCGGCGGGGTGCGTGCTAGCGTCACGAAACGGACACGTCGCCGGTCGCGGGACGCGGCCGCGAACAGGGAACAGGACACGGGGAGAGCCGTCAGGTGGCCACAGCGGATCCGACACGCGCCGACGACGCCGATCCGGGCCGCCCGGGGGACGGACCACGAATAGGCGCGTCGGCGACGGACACGAACGACGGCCACCGTCGGCAGGACGGCCCGGCGGACGGTCGGGTGGGCGGTCCTGGAGGCGGCCGGGACGGGGAACGGGACGGCGGAGGGTCCCGTGTCCGGGTCGCGGTCATGGCGGTCCGGGAGCGGATGCTGCGGCACCCCGTGCTGTCCGTCACCGCCCTGGCGGGCCTGCTGCACGTCGTCTGGTTCTTCACGCTCGCCAACAGCGGCGGCGACCTCGCGGCGCAGGACGCCTGGGCCGAGTTCGTCGGCCGGCACCCCGACTCCGCGTACAACCTCGCCTGGTACGGCGGCATGCACCCGGTGTCGTACAGCGTGGTGTCGCCGTACCTGATGTCCCTCCTCGGCGTCCGTACGACCATGATGATCGCGGGCACCGTCTCGGCGGGTCTGCTGATGCTGGTCCTCATCCGCAGCCGCTCGGTCAGGAACCCCCTGTGGGCCGCGCTGACCGGCGTCTTCGGGCTGCTGTGCAACGCCGTGTCGGGCCGGGTGACCTACGGCCTGGGAACCATGTTCGCGCTGGGCGCGGTCGCGGCGGTGTTCTGCTGGCCGCACCGCTGGCGCTTCAAACGCTGGGCGAAGGCGCTGGTCGCGGCCCCGCTGGCCGCGCTCGCCACCATGTCCTCGCCCGTGGCGGGCCTGTTCGTGGGCCTGATCGCGGTCGCGCTGTTCTTCCAGAAGCGCCGCCCGGGCTTCTGGGCGCTCGGCCTGGCCCCGGCCGCGGTGGTGGCCGTGTCGGCCTGGCTGTTCCCCTTCTCCGGCACCCAGCCGATGGCGTTCGCCTCGGTGATCCTGCCGCTGATCTACGCCGTGCTCGCCGTCGTCCTCGTCCCCCGGGACTGGAAGACGGTCCGGATCACGTCCGCTGTGTACGGCCTGGCGGTCGTCATGGTCTGGCTGATCAGCTCCCAGATCGGCTCCAACATCACCCGGCTGGCCATGCTGTTCGCGGGGGTGGTGCTGGTGGCGGCGCTGCCGTTCGCGGTCCCGCGCTCGCGCACCTGGTACACGATCGTGGTGGCCGTCGTCGGCTTCGTCGGCTGGATAGGGTTCAAGTCGGTCGACGACACCGTCAACACCACCCCCGCCGCCTCCTGGGCGCGTGAGCTGGCCCCCCTGGTCAACCAGTTGCAGCGGGCCGGCGCGGAGAAGGGCCGCGTCGAGGTGGTCCCCGCCCGCTCCCACCGCGAGGCCTCCGCGCTGGCGCCCTACGTCAACCTGGCCCGCGGCTGGAACCGCCAGGCCGACATGCAGCGCAACCCGCTCTTCTACGACGACACGCTCAACTCGGCGAACTACCACGACTGGTTGCAGCGGTGGGCGGTGCACTACGTGGTGCTGCCCAAGGGCGAGGTCGACGGCAACGGCGGCGAGCGTGAACGCGCGCTGGTGCAGGAGGGCATGCCGTACCTGAAGCAGATCTGGGGCGACGCCAACTGGCAGCTGTTCAAGGTCACCGACCCGGCGCCGCTCGCCGAGCCCGACGCGGTCGTCGAACGGGCCGAGCAGGGCGAGATGACCCTCCAGGTGCGCAAGGCGGGCCGCATCCTCGTCCGCATTCCGTACTCGCCCTGGCTGAGCCTCGTCGACGACCAGGGCAAGAGCCTCAAGGCGCCCCAGGAGACCGACGTCTCCAAGCACCGCGCCGAGGGCGAGCCGAAGACGTACGACAACGTCAACGGCTGCCTCATGGAGACGGAGCAGGACACCGAGGGCGACAAGTGGACCGTGCTGCTCGCGCCGAAGCCGGGCACGTACCGGCTGGCGGCGCCGTACCAGCTCCCGCGCGGCACTCCGTGCCCGGACGAGCTGAAGAAGTGACCGTCCGCCGGCCCGGGAGCCACGGCCCCGGGCCGGCGGACCGCTCACCTCAGGGGGAGTGGCTCGTCAGGCGAGCTGCTCCTCGACGGCCGTGACCAGCTCGGCGGCCTCGGGGGCGGTCTGCGGGGAGAACCGGGCGACGACCTTGCCGTCCCGTCCGACCAGGAACTTCTCGAAGTTCCAGCGGATGTCGCCGCTGTACCCCTCGGCGTCGGCGAAGCCGGTCAGACGCTCGTAGAGCGGGTGCCGTCCCTCCCCGTTCACCTCGGCCTTCTCGGTCATGGGGAAGGTGACGCCGTACGTGGCGGAACAGAACGCGGCGATCTCCTCGGCGCTGCCCGGCTCCTGCCCCATGAACTGGTTGCACGGCACGCCGAGCACGGTGAAGCCCCGCGCCGCGTACCGCTCGTGCAGTTGTTCGAGTCCGGTGTACTGCGGGGTGAGTCCGCACTTGGACGCCACGTTCACGATGAGCACGACCTGCCCCGCGTACTGCGCGAGTCCGGCCGCCCCGCCCTGAAGGGCGCCGATCTCCACGGCCAGGGGGGAGTCCGGGGCGAGCTCGCTGCTGCTGTCTGAAGTCGTCATGAGCGGATGCTAGTGCCCCGAGAGGCTGCCGCCTCGATGAGGACCTGGCCCGCGCCGGTCCGTGAGTACAGGACCGAGCGTCCGGCTCGGCGGCGTTCCACCAGGCCCGAGTCCAGGAGTACGCGCAGGTGGCGGCCCACGGAGCCCAGGGTCTGGCCGGTCACGGCGGTCAGCTGGGTGGTGCTGAGCGGGGAGCCGAGCAGGAGCAGGACCTCGGCGCGGGCGCGGCCCAGCAGGGCCCCGAGGCCCGTGGGCACGGAGGCGCGGCGCGCGTCGGTGTCGGCGAGGGCGCCGGCGCAGGGATAGACGACGGCGTAGCGGCGCCGCGGTTCGTCCCACGCCACCCAGCCGGCCTTCGGGGTGACCGGCACGAAGACGAGCTGGGCGCCGGAGAGTTCACGCGGCGGATACTCGTGCAGGTTGACCTGGAACCGGTTCTCGCCGAGCCAGCGCGTGCCCGGCCGCAGGGTGTCCAGCACCGCGGCCCAGCCGCCCCGGCTGACCTGCGCGGTCCGTGCGACGACATCGGCTTCGAGGACGTGCCGCCGCCGGGTCCAGGAGGGCCGTACGGTGTTTGCCCAGACGTACTCCAGGAGCCGGGCCGCCCGTTCGGGCAGGTCGTCCCGCTCCAGCGCGGCCGGCAGCGGTCCGGCGAGCGAGGTCCGCAGGTGCGCTCGGGCCGCCTCCGGGTCGGCGGCGCGCACCCGCTCGACGCCTTCCTCGAAGGACTCCTCGTCCAGTGGCGTGGGGGTGAGGAAGTCGGCGATCCAGTCCCGGCCCAGTCCGGCGCGGACGAGGAGCGCGGTGACGGGGTCGCCGGCGAGGAGGCGCCGGTAGGCGGGCAGGTGCGCGCGCAGCCACGCCTGTTCGCCGGGGTGGTTGCCGGCGCCCGCGTGCAGCAGTTCCAGGCTCGCGAAGGTCTCGGCGAGCGGCGAGAGCACGAACCGGCTCCCGGCGAGCGTGTCGGCGTTGACCTGCCACAGGCCCATGGACTCCCCCTCCCCGGCGACCTTTCGCGCCTGTGCGAAACAATAACCACCGGCCCCGTGCCGGCCCGAGACTCCGGCGCATGCGCAGCTACCGGCAACTCTTCCGCACCCCGGAGTTCACTCCGCTCTTCCTCGCGTCCTGTGCGCAGACGGTGGCCCAGACGGCGAGCGGACTCGCGCTCGGCACCCTGGTGTACCGGGCGACGGACTCGCCCCTGCTCTCGGCGGTGAGCATGTTCGGGCCCTCGCTGGCCCAGGTGCTCGGCGCGACCCTCTTCCTGTCCGGGGCGGACCGGCTGCCGCCGAGGCGTGCGCTGGTGGGCGTCTGCCTGTCCTTCGCGGCGGGCACAGCGCTGCTGGCGGTGCCCGGTCTGGCGCTGTGGGCGGTCTTCGCGGTGATCCTCGCGCAGGGGCTGGTCGCCTCCCTGGGCGGGGGAGTCCGCTGGGGCCTGCTGAACGAGATCCTGTCCAAGGACGGCTATCTGCTGGGGCGTTCGGTGTTCAACATGATGAGCGGCATCATGCAGATCATCGGCTTCGCGGCGGGCGGGGTGCTGGTGGCTGTCCTGTCACCGCGGGTCTCGCTGCTACTGTCCGCCGCGCTGTACGCCGTGGCGGCGGCGGTGCTCCGCCTCGGCCTGACCCGGCGGCGGCCGCGCACCTCCGGCCGCGCCTCCGTCTCGGCGACCTGGCGCACCAACGCCCTGCTGTGGTCGTCCCGCCCGCGCCGTCTGACCTACCTGGGCCTGTGGCTCCCCAACGGCCTGGTGGTCGGCTGCGAGTCCCTGTACGTCTCCTACAGCCCCGCCGCGGCGGGCACGCTGTTCGCGTGCGCGGCGTTCGGGATGCTGGCCGGCGATGTGACGGTGGGCCGCCTGCTGCCTCCGGCGGTACGCCGCCGGGCGGCCACGCCGCTGCTCCTGCTCCTGGCCGCCCCGTACCTGCTCTTCGTCCTCCACCCGCCCGTACCGGTGGCCGCCTGCCTGGTGACCCTCGCCTCCGTCGGCTTCGGCGCGAGCCTGGTCCAGCAGGAGCGCCTGATGGCCTCGACCCCCGACGAACTGGCCGGCCACGCCCTGGGCCTGCACTCCGCGGGCATGCTCACCCTCCAGGGCGCGAGCGCCGCCCTGGCCGGCACGATCGCCCAACTCACGTCCCCCGCCACGGCGATGACGGCAACGGCGGCGGCCTCGACGACGATCACCCTGGCCCTCGCCGCAGCCTCCCGCCGCCCCGACACCGAGAACCCGCCCCCCTCCTCACCCACGCCCGACACCCCCACCGCGCGACCAACCCCACCCCCAACGCCCCAAGAAGAGCACCCCAGTCGATGACATGCGGCAACCCGGGAAAGAAGGCGAAGAAGGCAAGGACGGCGCCGAACCCCACGGCGAAGCCGCAGAGCCCGGCTCGCCGCCGCATCGCGTCGGCTCGCTCCTCCGCCGGTCCAGCCGCCTTCCCCTGCTGCCGCTGCTGCTCACTCATACTCGGCTCACTTCGTGACGTGATGGCACTGACTCACCCGCCGCACGCCATTGACGTAGAGGTGGGCGCATGTCTTGCCATAACGAGGAAGCGTCTGAGGAGAGTTGCTCCGCATGGGGTCGATCTTGCACTCGTCGTGCGTCCTGCCGCGCGAGGTGCGGTAGGTGCGGTTGCCGGTGTCCGCGTAGGTGAAGTCGATCCGCCAGTTGCAGAAGCCACTGCTGAGCGCCCCCAAGAAGGCGCAGTCGACACCGGCGTTCTGGTAGGTGATCCGGAGTGCGCTGCCGCGGACGATGTGCGTGAACATGCAGCCCGTGGGGACCTTCATGGTCACCCCGCCCACGCTGTACTCGAAGGTCTGAACGGGTGTCGAGCCGACCGCGCCGGCACTGGCGCCCGTCGCTGAGGTGAAAACCAGCGCGACGGCGGCACCAAGGGCGGTGACAAGGCGCGCGACCTGCGGAATGGCCATGGCGATCCCCTTCTGATGGCCTCTTGCCAATCACGGGGGACAACCGAGCCCAGGCAGGGCGGGTTGCGGGACTCCCATCCGGTTCACCGTCCCAGGTGATCACGGAAAGCTCGCGCTGACCTGCAGAAACGTTATGGACGGCGCGGCGGGTTGTGCCGCCCGCCGCGGCGCGGAGGGCCCGCGCCGCTCGGTGGGTGGCTTGGAGTGGTCGTCCTAGTCCTTGACCGCTCCCGCGTTCGCGCCCTGGACGAAGTGGCGTTGGAAGGAGAAGAAGAGGATGGCCACGGGGAGGGTGGACAGGAGGGCCGCGGCGAGTTTCAGGGGGTACTGGGTGCCGCCGCCCAGGCTGCCCGAGACCATGCGGGCGAGGCCGGTGGTCAGGGTTTCGTACTGGCTGGACTGGGTGGCCACCAGGTAGTGGGTGAACTCGTTCCAGGAGCCCTGGAAGGCCAGGATCGTCACGGTGATCAGGGCCGGCCGGGCCATCGGCAGGACGACCGACCAGAAGGTGCGGAAGACACCGGCGCCGTCGACCCGCGCGGCCTCCTCCACCTCCCGGGGGATCGACTCGAAGAACTGCTTCATGATGAACACCTGCGCCGCGTCCACCAGCAGCGGCAGGATCATGGCCGCGTAGGTGTCGAACAGCCCGAAGGCGTTGAGCACCAGGAACCGCGGGATCAGCAGCACCACGGGCGGCACCGCGATGATCGTGAGCAGGAACCCGAACAGCAGGGTGCGGCCCGGGAAGCGCAGCCGGGCCAGCGCGTACCCGGCCATGGACGCGAACAGCACCCGCCCCGCGGTGATGACGACCGCGACGAACACCGAGTTGCCCAGCCAGCGCAGGAACGGCACCCCCTCCCCGGCCTGGCTGAGCCCGAACAGCCGCTGGTAGGCGGCGGTCGTCGCAGCGACCGGGAACAGCCCGAGCGGATGGTTCGCCGCGTCCGGGTCCGTCTTGAACCCGGTCGCCAACTGGATGGCGAACGGCAGGACGTACAGCAGCCCGAGCCCCACCACCAGCGCGTACCCGAGGATCCGCAGGGGCCGGGGAAAGCGTCCGAGCACCGGACGCCCCTGCGCCCGGGCGGCCGTGGAATGCGCGCTCATCGGTTCCTCCGGGGACGGGCGGCGCGCTCGCGCAGCAGAAGGCGTTGCAGGGCCGTCATGGTCAGGATCAGTACGAGCAGGATGAAGGCGATGGCCGCGCCCTGGCCGAAGTCCGCGTCGTCGAACGCGGTCGAGTAGGACAGGAAGGCCGGCGTGAGCGTCGTGTTGCCCGGAGCGCCCTGGCTCATGACGTACACCTGGTCGAAGACCTGCCAGGTGGCGATCAGACCGAGGGTGAGCACGAGGAACAGCACCGGCCGCAGCGCGGGCAGCGTCACGTACCGCAGCATCTGGAAGCGGCTCACGCCCTCGATCGCGGCCGCCTCCTCCAACTCGCGCGGCACGTCCTGGAGCGCCGCGAGGAAGATCAGCATGAAGGTGCCGGACGTCGTCCACACCGCGAGCAGGATGATCGTGCACATCGCGACCGACGGCCCGGACAGCCACTCGAACCAGGACAGCCCCATGAAGGAGTGGTCCGCCAGCACGCCCGAGGGATGACCGGTGTCGACGACGCCCAGGCCGCCGAGCAGCAGGGACAGCACTCCCCGCGGGTCGTTGAACCAGTTCGGGCCCTTCACCCCGATCCAGGACAGCGCCGTGTTGACGGCACCGCTGCCCTGGAACAGGAACAGGAAGATCGTGGACACCGCGATCGAGCTGGTGACGGAGGGGAAGAAGAACGCGGTGCGCAGGGCACCCCGGGCACGCAGCAGCCGCTGATTGACGACGAGCGCCAGACCCAGCGCGAGGAAGGTCTGGAGCGGCACGGTCAGCAGCACGTAGTACACGGTGTTGCGCAGAGAGGTCGCGAACAGGGTGCGGTCGAGGCCGTCCTCGGTGAGCAGCGCCCGGTAGTTGTCCAGGCCGGCGAAGTCCGCCTGCGCGCTGAACGGGTTGGACTGCCCGTCCCAGTGCAGCAGACTCACCCACAGCGCCATCAGCGTCGGCAGGACCAGGAACAGGCCGAGGACGAGCACCGCGGGGCTGACGAACAGCCAGCCCCAGGCGCCCTCCGAGCGGCGCCCCACCCGCCGTGCGGGCGCCGCCGGCTTCGGGCCGGGCCCGCCGGGCATGTCAGGTTCGCCCGGCGGGCCGGCCGTACGGGACCCCTGGCCGGCGCGGGAACGCGGCTCCGGCCGGGGGTGGTATGACGTACGCGCGGACACGGTGGGTCAGTTGCCCTTCGTGAGCGCGCGTTCGCCGTTGCGCTGGAGGTCGGCGAGGATCTTCTTCGGGTCGGCGGTGGCCAGCCCCGCGAGGTCGGTGTTGAACTGGCCGAGCACCTTGTCGAATCCGGCGAGCGTCACCGGGCCCTGCGCGTAGGCGCTGCCGTCGACCCACGCCTTGGCGGCCGGGTTCTGCTTCGCGTACTCGGCGAGGGCGCTGGTGCGCGAGGGCATCACACCGAACGCGTCGGCGTTCTTCAGCTGCTGCGCGCTGGAGTTGAGGTACGTCACCAGGTCCACGGCCGCCGCCCGGTGGGTGCTCTCGGCGGCCACGCCCCAGCACTGGCTGAAGGCGAGCGTGCCCTGGCCGGCCGGACCGGCGGGCAGCGGGACCACCTTGTACTTCACGTCGGGGTAGTCGGCCTTCATGGCGCCGTCGAGCCAGTTGCCCTCGATGGTCATGGCGGCCTTGCCCTTGCCGAACGCCTCGCCGCCCCAGTTGGTGTCGACCTGGTTGGCGTACTTCATGGAGCCGGACTTCAGCAGGGACCGCACGTACTGGAGCGCCTGCACGTTCTGCGCGCTGTCCGCGGTCATCTTCGTCTGGTCGGCGTTGGTCATCCAGCCGCCGGCCTCCCTCATGAAGACGCCGAGCCGCGCGTGCTCGGCACCCACGACAAGACCGGTCGCGCCGTTCCCGGTCAGCTTGCCCGCGACCTTCTTCAGCTGGTCCCAGTCCGCCGGGTAGTCCTTCTCGGTCAGCCCCGCCTTCTTCCACAGGTCGGTGTTGACCGCCAGGGCGAGCGTGGAGGTGTCCTTGGGCAGGCACACCAGCTTGCCCTCGTGGGCGAAGGAGGCGCGCAACTGCTCGGAGAAGTCGTCGGCGTCCTTGACCTGGTCACCGTAGGCGTACAGGGAGCCGCCTCTGGTGTAGTTCGCGAACTGGTCGGAGTTGACGTAGAAGGCGTCCGGCGGCTTGTGCCCGGCGAACGCCTGGGCGAGCTGCTGGTTCATGTCCTTGGCGACGTCGACGGTCACCTTGTTGCCGGACTGCTTGGCGTACGCGGCGGCGGCCTCCTTGACGGCCTTGGTCTCGGCGTCGCCGGAACTGGCTATCAGCACCCGCAGGTCCTGGTGGGAGCCGGTGTCCTGCTCGGTCTTCTTGTCGCCGCCGAAACTCGACGAGCAGCCCGCGGTGACCAGCAGTGCCGCGCAGGTGGCGAGGGCCGTGGCAGCCGTGCGGTGGGACATGGATACCTCCAGGATTCGGGGATGGTGAGTGCGGCTCCGCCCGGCGGCACGAAGGACGGCCGGGGTGGCGGAGAGGAGAACTCGGTGTGGGCCGGGGGTGGTTGGACCGACGCGGAGGGGGCGGGTAGGTCGGGGCGGGGACGGTGCCGACGGGGACGGATCCGGGTCGGGAGGGGGAGGACGGGGACGGTGGGGACGGTGCTGACGGGGGTGGGCCCCGTGGGGACGGGGATCGTCGGGGCGGTGCCGACCGGGACGGGCCCGGGTCGGGAGGGGGACGGCCGGGGTGGTGCCGACCGAGCCGGGGCCGGGACAGCCGGCCGGGGTGGTTCCAGGGACGGTGCTCGCCGGGGGCGACCGGCGTCCGCCAAGTCCGTCAGTTCGTAGGGCTGTCGGGCCGCCGGGCCCTTGAGCCGTCGGCCCGTCGGCCCGTCGGCCCGTCGGCCCGACGTCAGACGGCGGTCGCGGTCGCGGTCCCGTCCGCGACGGGGGCGGCCCGGGTGCTGTCCCGGACGACCAGGGACGGCGGCAGCAGGATGCGTTCGGGCGGCGCGTCAGGCGCGGCCAACCGTGCCAGCAGCAGTCGTACGCACTCCCGGCCGACCTCCTCCAGCGGCTGGGCGATGGAGGTCAGCGCGGGCGACAGGAGCCCGGCGGTCGGCGAGTCGTCGAAGCCGACCACGGCGACGTCGCGGCCGGGGACGTCCCCGCGTTCGCGCAGCGTCTGGTAGCAGCCGAGCGCCAGCACGTCGCTGGCCGCGACCACCGCGGTCGCCCCCGCGTCGAGCAGCGGCTTCACGGCGGCGCGGGCCGCGTCGATGTCGTTCACGCTCTGCGCGCGCCGCCCGCGCGTCGGCAGCCCGTGCCGTTTCATGGCCCGCTGCCAGCCCTCGGCGCGGTCGTCACCGGCGCCGGAGGAGCCGCGCCCCCAGCCGAGGAAGGCGATCCTGCGATGCCCCAGGCCGATCAGATGCTCCACGGCGGCGTCCGTGCCCGAGGCGCCGTCGACGTCGATCCAGTCGCCGATCTGCCGCCGCGACCACATCCGGCCGAAGGCGACGAACGGCACCCCGCGCTTGGCGAGCCAGGCCTGGCGCGGGTCGTTGTGCTCGGTGCCGCTGAGCACGAAGCCGTCGACCTCGTGCTGGTCGAGCAGCTCCTCGTAGCCGTCCAGCGTCGGGGTGCCGGGCCGGCAGGCGAACAGCAGGATCCGGTACCCGGCCTCGTCGGCGGCCTGCGACAGGGCGTGCAGGAACCGGTCGAGGACAGGACTGCTGGCCGGCAGGGGCTGGATGCCGTAGCCGATCAGCCTGCTGGAGCGGGTGCGCAGGGTCTGCGCGGCGCGACTGGGGCGGTAGCCCATCTCGTCGATCACACGGCGGACCCGCTCCAGGGTCTCGGAACGCAGCAGGTCCGGCGAGTTGATCGCGTTCGACACGGTCTGCGGGGAGACCCCGGCCCGGCGCGCGACCATGGCGAGCGTCACCGGGCCGCCCCTGGCGGGCGGGTCGTTGCTGGAGCGGGGCATTGCGGCCTCCGGCGTGCAGAGGGAACGAGGAGCGGTTTTAGCGTTCCAAAAGCATTGTCAGCGCTCTGACGAGTCACTTAATGTCTTTGGAACGATCAAACGCTGAGAGGTTCTACTTCCTTGGACTCGACTGTCAAGACCCCCGACGCCAACGGCTCGGTCACGCCGCCCCCCGCGGTGACCGAGGGCCTTCAGCCGTTCCTGCACGACGCGGTCGTCACGCTGTACGCGCCCAGCTTCGTGATCTCACGCGCCGACGGGGCCTTCGACGGAGGCGCGGACGGCTTCTTCCACGGCGACCGCCGGGCGCTCTCGCGACTGACCGTCACGGCCGAGGGCATCCCGCTGGCGCCCGTCGGACACGGGCTGCGCGGGGCGGACCGGGCGGACTTCCGGTCGATCCTGCGGGGGCTCGGCGAGGTGACGCCCGACCCCGCGGTCGCCCTGCACCGCCGCCGGACCACGACGGCCGGAGGGCTGGAGGAGGTCCTCGACGTCACCAACGCGGGTACCCGGTCGGTCCGTTTCCGGCTGACGGTCACGGCCGGCACGGACCTCGCCACCATGGAGCAGGTCAAGTCGGGCCGCCCGGCCCAGGCGGCACCCGCGCAGGCCGCCGGCACCAGCGAACTGACCTGGGCGAGCGACGGGTTCGCCGTACGCCTGGCCAGTGACCCCGCGCCCGACGCGCGGGACGTCACGGCGGGACGGCTGTCCTACGACATCGCCCTCGACCCCGGCGCCTCGTGGACGGTCACCCTGCGCTGCACCGCGGCCCACGCGGACGGCGACCAGTTCCCGGCGCCCCCCGCCGACGCCCTGCCATGGCGCACCCCCGTCCTGCGCAGCGCGGACCGGGGCCTCGACCGTTGGCTGGAGCAGTCGCTCGACGACCTGGACCGCCTGCGCCTGACCGACCCGCGCTCGCCCGGGGACCGGCCGGACCAGTTCCTCGCCGCCGGCGCGCCCTGGTTCCTGACCCTCTTCGGCCGCGACTCGCTCTGGGCCGCCCGCATGCTGCTCCCGCTCGGCACCGATCTCGCGGCCGGCACCCTGCGCACCCTCGCCCGCCGCCAGGGCGGCGTCACCGACCCGGCCTCCGAGGAGCAGCCGGGCAAGATCCTGCACGAAGTCCGGCGCGACACCTCGGCGTTCAGCGACACGTTCTCGCTCCCGCCGGTGTACTACGGCACGGTCGACGCCACCCCGCTGTGGATCTCCCTGCTCCACGACGCCTGGCGCTGGGGCCTGGCGCCGGAGGAGGCCGAGCGGATGCTGCCGCACGCCGAGTCGGCGCTGGCGTGGATGCGCGACCAGGGGGACGCCGGCGGCGACGGCTTCCTCAAGTACGTCGACCAGTCGGGGCGGGGCCTGGCCAACCAGGGCTGGAAGGACTCCGGCGACTCCATCCGGTACCGCGACGGCAGCCTCGCCCACCCGCCGATCGCGCTGTGCGAGGTGCAGGCGTACGCCTACGAGGCCGCGCGCGGTGGAGCGGCGCTGCTGCGGTCCTTCGGCCGCCCGGGGGCCGACGAGTGGGAGGAGTGGGCGGACCGGCTCGCCACGCGCTTCCGCGAGCGCTTCTGGGTGGAGGACGCACGGGGTCCGTACCCGGCGGTCGCGCTGGACGGCGACGGCAGGCCGGTCGACTCGGTCACCTCGGGCTTCGGCCACCTCCTGGGCACGGGTCTGCTGAACCACGAGGAGAGCGCGCACCTGGCCGCCCGGCTCTCCGGCGGCGACCTGGACTCGGGCCACGGTCTGCGCACGCTGAGCAGCGAGGCGGCGGGCTTCAACCCGTACGGCTACCACATCGGTTCGATCTGGCCGCACGACACCGCGATCGCCGTGCACGGCCTGGTCAGGTCCGGCTTCCCGGACGCCGCGGCGTCGCTGGCGGACGGCCTGCTGACGGCGTCGGCGGCGTTCGAGGCCCGGCTGCCGGAACTCTTCGCGGGCCACGGCGCCGAGGCCGGCCCGCGTCCCGCGCCCTATCCGGCGTCCTGCCGGCCCCAGGCGTGGGCGGCGGCGTCCTCGGTCCTCGTCCTCCAGTCGGCTCTCGGCCTGAGCGCGGACATCCCGGCCGGCACTCTGACGGTCGCCCCGGGCTTCGCCCGCGCGTACGGACCGCTGACGGTCACCGGTCTCGAGGCCGGGGGGAAGCGGCTGGACATCGCGGTGAAGGGGGACGGATCGGTGGAGGTGTCGGCGCCGGAAGGGGTGACGGTGATCACCGGCTGACCGTGAGTCCTCGGAACCGGTGTCGGTCGCAGGGGCCGGGGCCGGGGCCGGGGCCGGCGTCATGCGCAGGAGTCGGCGTCACTCGTCTTCGGGTGGCGCCGCGGACTCCGCGAGCCGTTCGCCGATGTCGTCCGCCCATTCCTGGGCCCAGCGGCGGAGCTCGGCGATCGCCCGGTCGTCGAGCCCGCAGGCGGCGAACGCGCGGTCGTCGATCCACTCGGCCCCGACGAGGCGGGTCTGGAGATCGGCGAGGTCGAAGACGCCACCGGCGTGGCGGCGGCCGAGTTCCTCCAGCTCGGGGTGGCTCCACCGGTCGGCGGCGGCGTGGACGTCGACGAGATCGGGGGCGAGGCCCTGACCGGCCAGCGCACGCACCCTGGTGCCGACGAGGTCCTCGAGCGAGAGGACCGGACCGAACTCGCCCACCTCCAGCGGCCGCCACAACACCTCTTTGACCACCTGCACGGCGAACTCCTGCCTGAGCGCGGTCCCGGCCCTGGCGCTGGCTCCGGCCTCGGTCTCGGCTCCGGTCCCGGCTTCGGTCCCGGCGCCGGCCTCGGCCTCGGTCTCGGCTCCGGTCTCGGCCTCGGTCCCGGCCTCGGCCCCGGCTCCGGTCCCGGCTCCGGTCCCGGCCCTGGTTCCAGCCTCCTCGCCACCGACCACCCCCAGGTCACCGACCACGAGCCGGGCCGCGAGTGGCTCCGTCTCCGACGTCCGCACCCGCCAGCCGCGTTCCTCCAGGCCGGCGCGCACCGCCGCGACGATGTCCCCCGTCCCGACCGGGCTCTCGGTGGCCACGTCGATGCCCTGGCCGGGCCGGTCCACCAGCCCGTGCGCCCGCACCGCGTCCCCACCGGCGAGCGCCAGCCCGTACGGCGCCCCGACCGCCAGCAGATCGCCCAGCAGCCGTCGCCGCACCTCACCGCCGTTCACCCGACGATTATCGCCACCGCGCACCGAGCGGGGCGGGACCGGCGCCAGGCCGCGCGTCGGCGTACGCAGCCGCTCCGCGAAGAAATCCCGCGGGGGGTGTCATCCGGAAGCGGTCCCGGAGGGGTTTGAACGGGTGGAGAGGCGCCCTCCTTCCACCAGTCATTCAGGATCCCCCAAGGGTCCTTGTTCCACGAGGAGTTGTCCGTTCATGAACCGGACGCTGAAGTACCTGTCCTGCGCCGCCGTCGCCGCCGCCGTGGCGGGCACGGCCACGGCGGCGTACGCCGCACCCGCGAAGGCACCGCACGCCATCGTCGCGCGGGGAACGGCGCATACCCAGGCCGCTTCCGCCGCGAAGGTCCAGGCCTCCACGCCACTGCGGCCGACCGCGAAGAAGACCGCCCCGACGCCCCGTGTCGTCGCCCCCGGTGAACACGTGACGGCGGCCCCCGGCTTCGAGCTGTGGCTCACGGCGGAGGGCAAGTACTGGACGACGCCTTCCATGCCCGACGAGCCGCAGTTCCGCAGCGTGGTCGACGGCAACATCGATCGGAGCACCCCCGGCGTCTCGATGCAGGCCGAGGGCGACCGCAGTCGTGTCTACCTCTCCGGTGTGTACTACGGCGGCAAGGGCACCGCGTCCAGCGTCGAGGTCGACACGGCCGACGGGACGGTGCGCGGCAAGCTCATCGAGCTGCCCGGCAAGCCGGGTTGGGGCGCCTGGTACGCCGTCGCCGACGTCAAGCCGGGCAGCGGCTCCTGGGACTACGTCTCCCGGATCACCGTCCACGACACCAAGGGCAAGATCTACGCCCAGTTGAAGCTGCGCTGACCTCCCAGGCGGGGGCCCGCGCGGCCCCCGCCCCCGGAGCTCCCCGGCTCCATTCCTCCCCGTACCCGACCCACAGGGAACCGCGTTCGTGCCGCAGTACGAGAGATTCGAAGCCTCCGGGAGCACCGACTTCGCCGCCTACGCCAGTGCGGCCTGGACCCGTCTGCTACGGACCGCCGTCCTGCTCACCGGCGACCACCACGAAGCCGAGGATCTCGTGCAGACCACCCTGGCCAAGGTGTACGCGCGGTGGGGACGCATCACGCCCGACGACGTCGACCTCTACGTACGACGCTCCCTCGTCAACAACAACCTCAGCCGGGTCCGCAGAAGACGGGTCACGCATCTGCTGATGCCGTTCCTGCCCGAGCGGGTGCACCAGCCGGACAACGGCCACGCCGAGTCCGTCGAGCGCCGCGCCGCGGTCACGCAGGCGCTCGCCACTCTCTCCGCCCGGCAGCGGACGGTGCTCGTGCTGCGCTACTGGGAGGACCTTCCCGAAACCGCCATCGCCGAGGTGCTCGACTGCTCGCTCGGAACGGTCAAGACCCATGCGCGGCGCGGCCTCGCGGCCCTGCGCTCCCACCCGGCCTTCGCGGCCTACTCCGCCTCTGCATCTCCAGCATCTTCTGCATCGTCCGCCCCCACCGACCCCTCCGACCGCTCCCACCCCGTCACCGGAGCCCGCTGATGAACCACCCCAGAACCGAAGCAGACGCAGGCCCGGGACACGCCGAGACCGCATGGCTGCGCCAGGCACTGGCCGAGGCCGCACACGAGTTCAGGCCCTCCCCGCTGCCGCTGGCGGACGTGGAGCGCCGGGGGCGGCGGATCCGGCTGAGGCGGCGGACGGCCGTACTCGGCGCGGGATGCGGGCTGCTGCTGGTCCCGCTGGCCGTGGTCGTGCTGCGCGGCACGGAACCCGGCGCCGCCCGCCACGCGCCTCCCGCGGCGCCCGCGTCCGTCTCGCCCTCGCCGTCCGCCTCCTCGGCGGCGCCGGCCCCGACGCCCCGTGTCGTCGCCTCCGGTGAGCATGTGACGGCGGCCCCCGGGTTCGAGCTGTGGCTCACGGCGGAGGGCAAGTACTGGACGACGCCTTCCATGCCCGACGAGCCGCAGTTCCGCAGCGTGGTCGACGGCAACATCGACCAGGGCACCCCTGGAGTCGGGGTGCAGTCCGAGGGCGACGGCAGTCGTGTCTACCTCTCCGGTGTGTACTACGGCGGCAAGGGCACCGCGTCCAGCGTCGAGGCCGAAACGGCGGCCGGGACGGTGCGGGGCAAGCTCATCGAGCTGCCCGGCGACCCGGGTTGGGGTGTCTGGTACGCCGTCGCCGACGTCGAGCCCGGCGGCGGCTCCTGGGACTACGTCTCCCGGGTCACCGTCCACGACACCAAGGGCAGGATCTACGCCCAGCAGAAGCTGCGCTGACCTCCCGCGCGGGCCGCGCGAAAGAGGAGGCCTCCGGCGATCTGAAGGCCCGCTGTGCGGCGGGGCTGGAGCACGACGGTGAGCAGAGGGCTTGGCGGAAGCGGGCGTTGACCGGCCAGTCGTCTTCGCGGTGGGCGGGCAGCATCACCAAGTTCACGCACGATCAGTGGGCTTTGGCCCGGCGCGGACAGCTCGCCCGGATCCACAGCCTGCGGGCGGGCGTCGAGACGATCACGCACCGGCTTGCGCAGCCGGTCGGGGCCAGGGGCGCCAAGGGGGTGCCGGGCGGTTACCGCTCCGAGCGGGAGTGGTTCGCCAAGTCCCGGCGGCCCGCACCCGCCCGGCCTCTCAGTCAGCCCGCACCCGCTCCAGCCGGTCCTCAAGGACATGCAGAGCCCACCGCCTACCTGATCAACACCTCCCGCGCCGCCATCGTCGACCAGGACGCGCTGCTCGCCGCCCTGCACGAGGGCCGTATCGCCGGCGCCGGAGTGGACGTGTTCGACGTCGAACCGCTCCCCGCCGGCCACCCGATGCGCACCGCCCCACGCCTGCTCGCCACCCCCCACCTCGGCTACGTCTCGCAGGCCAACTACGCGACGTACTATGGCGACGCGGTGGAAGACATCCAGGCCTATCTGACCGGCGACCCGGTACGCCGCCTGGGCTGACGGGTCCCGCTACCGGACGGGCCGGTGGCCACCTTCGTCGACCCGGCAACCAGGAAGAAGCCCCGCGAGACCGCTGAGGTCGCGGTATTCGCAGGCCGGGCCAGTCCCTGCACCGGAATCCAGTCGGTGATTGTCACTCACATGTCATACGCTGCTTCTTCGGCAGCGTCCACGCACCCGTAGTCCGTGCGCGGGGGGCACGCGGCCTGTCCGTTTCCGCCCGGCGAGAACCGGGCTTCTTCTGTGGGGGGTTTCATCACTGTGCGCAGACGCAGCATCTCGGCCGCGACGGCACTCGCGGTCGTGTTCAGCTCCGTGGCCCTGGCCACGGGCATGGCGGGTCCGGCGGCGGCCGACTCCGCGAAGGTCCTTCCGGTGAACTCGGTCGGCGACATGGTCGTGGACGGTGTCCACCAGCGGGTCTACATCTCCGACCCGACCGCCGGCAAGATCGTCGTCACCGACTACTCCGGCACCGTGAAGACGACACTCACCGGTCTCCCCGGCGTGACCGGCCTTGCGCTGTCCGCCGACTCCGGCGAGGTGTACGCCGCCGTGAAGAACGACAACCGGATCGTCTCGGTGGAGACGGGGACGTACACCCGGACCGCGAGCTACCCGGTCGACGCGGCGCCCGGCGACCTGGAGGAGGTGGACGGCCGGATCTGGTTCTCCTACAGCGACGACTTCGGCTCGCTCGACGTCTCCGGCCCCGAACCCGTCGTCCATCTCGCCCAGCGCGGCGACGCCGGCTCCTACCAGGGCGCCGGGACGCTGCTGGCCGCCGACCCGGCCGTCCCGGGTGTCCTGGTGGTGGGCAACGGCTCCACGCTCGACGTGTACGACGTCGACGCCGACGGCGCCACCCTGCGCGCCGAGGGCGACATGGGCAGCGGCGTGAAGCAGTTGGACCTGACGCCCGACGGCAGTCAGGTGCTCACCTCGTGGGGCCCCGGCTACAGCATCGGCGCCTACTCGGCCACCGACCTCACCCAGCGGGCCGGCTACCCCGTCGGCCCGTACCCGAACGCCGTCCGTGTCGCGCCCGACGGCACCATCGCGGGCGGCAGCTTCTCCTGGTACGACCCCGACGTCCACATCCACCGGCCCGGTGACCGGGTGCCGGTGCGGGAGTACGACTTCCCCAACACCGGGAACAGCAGCGGCGCCGACACCCTCGTGGACGGAGCGCTGGCCTGGGCGCCCGACTCGAGCCGGGTCTTCGCCGTCTCCGTGAACACCTACGGCGTCCACACCCTGCGCGCCCTGACCGACCCCACCAAGGAACTGCCCACCCTCAAGGTGTCGGCCCCCGCCAAGTCGGAGCGCGCCAAGACGCTCACCGTCAAGGGCAAACTGACCTCGAAGACCCTCCCCGCCGCCGGCACCGCGCTGAAGGTGACCCGCACCGACGTCGAGTCGCCGAGCGGCAAGACCTTGGCCGCCGTCAAGACCAAGGCGGACGGCAGCTTCTCCTTCACGGACACCCCGCCCGCCGGCGGCAAGGTCACCTACAAGGTCACCTACGTGGGCGACGCCGCCCACATGCCCGCCTCTGCCTCGGCCGCGGTGGACGTCTCCCGCAAGGCGGCCGCGCTGACCCTGAACAACAAGGGCAAGCTGTACTCGTACGGCAAGAAGGTCACCTTCACCGCGCACCTCGGCACGACGTACAAGAACCGCACCGTCTCCATCTACGCGGACCCCTTCGGCCCCGACAAGCCGAAGAAGCTGCTGAAGACGGCCAAGGTCAACTCCAAGGGCAACCTGTCGGCGACCGTCAGCATGACCCGTGACACCACCGTCAGCGCCGTCTTCGGCGGCGACGCCCGCTACGCCGCCAAGACCGTCAAGTCGACCGCGTACGCCCGGGTGAAGGTCTCCACCGCCGTCTCCAAGCAGTACAAGACGGGCAAGATCGGCTCCACGACGTACTACTACTTCCACAAGAAGACCGATCCGCTGTTCACCACGACCATGACCTACTACCCGGGCCGCAAGCAGCGCTTCCAGCTCCAGGTGTACTACCAGGGCAAGTGGTACGACTCGGGCTACGAGTACTTCGCCCTCGGCACCGCGGGCAAGTCGGCCGTGAGGCTGGAGGCACCGGGCGAGTCCGGCATCCGCGCCCGCATGCGCTCGTCGTACATCAACGGCTCCTCCGGCGACAACGTGAACTCCACGACCCACGGCGCCTGGAAGTACTTCGTCTTCACCAAGTGACCTCCTGAGCCGAACCGGTACGGCCCCGACTCCCCGGGGCCGTACCGGCGCGACAGCCGCCCCACGCCGGGAAAACAGAAAAGCACGGACACCGCAGGTGGTTTCCTTGCCCGCTACCTGTTCCGCTGGAATACGCGCCGCAGCCGATTGACGCGCCACGGGGTCAACGCCATCGCACCCCCACCCACCAGCAGGCTGCCGATGGCGATCCCTCAGCACGGAACGAGTGTCCGGGCTGATCACCACGGCTGTCGCGGTTCAACCGGTTGCGGACCTGGTCGGCTCGCGCGGGAATGGTGTGGCCAATCCCGCGCCGACGCAGCCAACTGCGGATCGCGCGGACGATCGTGGAGTCGACCGACACCGGCCAATCGATGTCCCCGGCGGCGTCCGCCCGGGACTGGGCGGCGTGGAGGGGGTGCGTGCTTCGCCCGCCACACCGCACCGACCTCTCCGCCTCGCGGGAGGCGGGGATTGTCTGACGCCCCATTGTGATGCGCGGGTGTACAACCCCGTGTGGACGCCGGCTGTCTGTAAGGCGCTGGAGGGATGAGCTTTCGGTGCCTTTCCGTACGGAGATTGGGGATCAGGTGGGGAAGCAGGTCTGGGGAGTCGTCGTGGCCGGTGGTGCGGCGGCGGTGTTCACGGCCGTGGCCGCGGTGCCGGCCGGGGCGGCCGAGGGTGGGGTTTCGTTCACCCGTGTCCAGGTGAACGGCGGCAAGCCGATTGTGATCGGGGTGTCGAAGGAGGTCGCGGTCCCCGCCTCCTTCCGGATGGCGACCACTCACAAGTGGAAGTGGCCGGCGGTGTTCCTGTACCGCGGTGGTACGGGTGATCGGCTGTGGCACGCCGTCGAGACGAGCGACTGCATCAAGGTGAGCTCGGGCGTCTGCGACTTCAACGAGACGATGTACTTCGACCCGAGCGTGTGGGACATGCGCAACAGCGAGGCCGGGGCCTGGAAGGTCGGGGCCGAGGTGTACTTCAAGGGCGGCGGCGGTGACACCGACGACAAGGGTCTGACGGTCCACGTCAAGCGCAACTCCCGGCTGACCGTCAACGCCTCGCCCGAACCGGTGTCCAAGGGCAGGACCATCACCGTGACCGGAAAGGTCACGCGGGCCAACTGGGAGACCAGGAAGTACGCCTCCTATGGAGGCCGCCTGGTGAGCCTGCAGTTCAAGCCTGCCGGCACCGCCTCCTACACCACGGTGAAGAAGGTGTACGCGAACGGCTCGGGTGATCTCAGGACGACCGTGAAGGCCTCCAAGACGGGTACGTGGCGCTGGGTGTACTACGGCAACACCACCACCGGGCCGTCGACGTCGTCCGGGGACAACGTCGTGGTGAAGTGATGTCCGCGGTGCCGGCGGGCTGGTGGGGGCCGAGCCGGCGGTAACGGCTGCGACGGTCAAGGCGTCGGGTCCGCCACGATCGCGGCGGACCCGACGCCTTACGCCCCGGACGACCGCGAGCGGCCCGTGCACGGGCCTTCAGCGCGACGTGAGCCAGCACGCCGTGCGGACCATGAGGCCGGTCGCTGGTCGGCGGCCGGTGGCGGCGCAGTGCCTGCTGGTTCCCCGCCTCACCATCCGCAGTCGATGTCGGCCGATCCTCCACGGATGACCGGATCGGTGCTCGTACCGCTGATCCGCAGAAGACCGCCGTCCCGACCCCAGACCAACTCGTACGTACCTGCGTCGACGGGCCGGTAACCATCGTCGACCGTCCACGACCCCGACTCGCCCAGGGCCAGGCCGGTGCGCCCCACCGCGTACGCCTCGCCATTGCCGATCACGAGAAACGACGTCTCCCGCACCACGGCCGTGCAGCCCCCCGGCCCCTCAGGGCGCAGCACGTGGTACTCCGCGCCCGAGATCAGGTCGTCGGCCGCTCCCCCTGCCGTGCCGAGCACCGCCGTGGTGATCAGCAGAATGCTCACCAGCCGTGCCCACGTGGCCCGCTTCTGCGTGAGCCCCGAAGCACCCGCCGTGCTGCCCATCCGGATCAGGGACCGTCGGAGAACGAGCGACAGGACAAGGACGACTGCACTCACGGCCCAGCCGGGGATCACCCGCCCCTGCACGACCAGCAGGAGACTGCTCCAACTCGCCACGGCGGCGATGGCCAGACTGCCGAAGCCTGCTGCCGTGGAGACGGCCGGCGACAACCACACGCTGCGCTCCGCACGTTCTTCTGTCACGGCGGGTACGACTCTCCGAACCTGCCCCCGGTTGCGCCGAGAGGCCGAAGCACGGCGAGAGCCCCGGGCCGGATCCGCCATGCCTTCGGGAGCCGCGCGAGCGGGGACGTCCCCGCCCGTCCCGCTACCCTTGCGGGCACGCCGCCCTGTCGATCATGGCGGCGTGCTTCGCAAGCGACACCGGTCCCCGCTCGGCGTGCCCAAGTGCGCGCGTTCCGGGGCCGGTTGGGAGGGGGTCCCATGACAGAGAAATTGCCTGTGCCCGCCGATCCGCCCGAGCGGTCCCGGCAGTCGGGGCGAATACCCGAGGGCAAGGCCGCGGAGACGGGGGGAACACGGCGGGCGGGAACACCGCCGGGGGACAGGTCGCGCGCGGCGACGGACACGCGGCCCGGCGAAGCCGTCGGTGCCGGGCACCCGCCGTACCTTCCGCCCACTCCTCCCAGCCCTCTGTACGCGGGCGCCTATCCCTACAAACCCGCGCTACCCGACCTGCGCCGCGAACCGCCCTCCACCGTGAACACCGCCGTCCTCTGGGCGGCACTCGCCACCGGTGTGCTCAGCATGGTGCTGCTCGACGACGGTATGGGCGCCAATCTGTTCCTCGTCGCCCTGCCGGCCGCGGTCACCGCCTACTTCGCCGCGCGCCAGGCAGGCCGGACACAAGCCCGTCCCTGGACGCTCGCCTGGGGCATCGGAGGACTCGCTCTCCTGCTGGTTCCGGCGGTCCGCGCCGCCCAGTGGCCTTCCCTCCTCGCCGTGGCCACCGCCATCGGTCTCGCATCGCTCGCCCTCCACGGCTCGCGGACCTGGTCCGGCGTCGTCCTCAGCCCCTTGGGGCTGCTCGACTCGCTGCCCAAGGGCGCACGCTGGGGCTGGCGAGGAGTGCGCGCCCGTGCCGGCAACGCCTCCGGCAGCCTGGGCTCCGCGCTGCGCGCCCTTGCGGTGACGGCTGTGCTCCTCCTCGTCTTCGGCGCCCTGTTCGCCGGGGCCGACGCGGCCTTCGCCGACCTGCTGAGCAGGCTGGTCCCGGACACGTCCGTCGGCGACGGCCCCTGGCGCCTGGTGCTGTTCGCCCTCGGGCTCTTCGGTGCCCTCGCGGCGGCTCACACCGCCGCCGCCCCTCTGCGCTGGGACAGCCTCAGGACAAGCCCGGGCCGCGCCCGCGGCCGGGGTGAGTGGGCACTTCCCCTGCTCGTGCTGTGCGTGCTGTTCGCCGTCTTCAACGCCATCCAGCTCGCCGTCCTCTTCGGCGGGTACAAGGCTGTCCTGGACAAGACCGGCCAGGCCTACTCCGAGTACGCGCGGCAGGGCTTCTGGCAACTCCTGTTCGCAACGCTCCTCACCCTCCTGGTCATCGTCGTCGCGTTGCGCTGGGCACCGCGCGGCGGGCCCGGTGACCGGAACCTGGTGCGGGGAGTCCTCGGCACCCTCTGCGCGCTCACCCTGGTCGTGGTCGCCTCGGCGGTACGGCGTATGGGCATGTACGTCGAGGCGTACGGGCTGACGCGGCTGCGGATCTCCGTCGTGACCGTGGAGCTGTGGCTCGGCCTGGTCATCCTGCTGATCATGGCCGCCGGAGTCTGGGGCGCACGCTGGCTGCCCCGCGCCGTCGCCGCGTCGGCCGCTGCCGTGGCCCTCGCCTTCGGCCTGGCCTCTCCCGACGGGCTGATCGCCGAGAACAACGTGCGGCGGTACGAGAACACCCACAAGTTCGACCTGGACTACGCGCGTGGCCTCTCGGCGGACGCGGTCCCGGCTCTGGACAGGCTGAGAGAGCCCATGCGGTCCTGCGTCCTCGGCCCCCTGGCGAAGGGGCTCGGCCCGGCAACGGCCTCCTGGTACGGGACCAGTTGGGGAGAGGTGCGCGCCCGACAGATCCTCAAGGAACGGCCGCCGACGACGACCGACCCGGGAACCTGCTACGGCAGCGGGGAGAGCACCGAGTACGACCGCTGACCTGACGCCCCGTTCCGCCGGGGCGGCCATGTGTACGCAGCGCGGACTCCAGTGGCCCACGTGTGGCCCGACCCCGAACACGACGAAGGGCCGGCCCGGAAGGAAACCCTCCCGAGCCGGCCCTTCTCTCCGTGCCCCCGGCAGGATCCGAACCTGCGACACCCGCTTTCCTGGCCGAGCATCGGGGCCTGGGCCTGCTTTCCTGCGGTGAGGTTCGTGGACATGTATGCCTCGGCGAACGGGCGGTGGAGGAGGTCTAGAGTCGACCCGTGGACAGCAACCCCTGGTTCGTAGTCGAAGACCCTCAGGAGGACGGCGAGGAGCCCTGGGACTTCGATGCGGGCGAGCTGGCTTTCATCGCGACCCTGCAGGCCCGAGCCGCTTCATGGCGCGTGCCGCCGGCGTACAGCAGCGTCGGCCGCCCCGAAGACGACTCGTCGCTGCTGGTCCACATCTCTCTCAGCGACAGCGAGCGGCGACTGATACTCGGCGAATGGGCGGTGCACTTCCACGGCACCCATGTGCGTGCCGGCAAGGTCTGCGATCAGCTCTTCAACCTCCACGAGACACCCGAGCACGGGTTCTTCCACGCGAGCGGGACGGCAGAACAGCTCGCCGAGCAGTGCGCCACCTGGTTCGAGACTGTCCTGAGCAGACCGGTCATTCGCATGGAGTGGCTCGGCCTGGACAGCGTGTACGCAACGGGCTGGATCTTCGCGGATACCGCAGAAGCCCTGGCAGGCGGCGTTGACCATGCCCTCGCCTCCAGGTCGCATACGGGGTCGCGTACCTCCCGGGTCCCCCTCGACCGCCACCACCGCTGCGCTCTGGTCCGCGGCGCCTCGCAACCGCAGCAAGGCCTTCACGCGTCGCTCTGCTCACTGAGCCCCCAGGGATTGCGTGACGTGCGTCACGGGCCGGACGTGCCTTCTCCGCGAACGGCCCCATCAGCCCGCGAGGAAGGAAGAGGCTCCGTCGACCACCGCCTCAGGAGTTGGATCGCGGGCTGGTTCTGATGCCGTCGCCATCACGACGGCTGTCGGTGCTGTCTCCCGATATTCGCGAGAGATCGGCAGGGGTGCGGGAGTAACCTCCCGCGGTGACTTCACCTGACCAGTCCCTCGTGGCTCCCGATTTCGCCGTACCGCACCCGCCTGCCACCGACCGCTTCCGCCTGGAACCCCTCGGTCCTCAGCACAATGCCGCCGATCACGCCGCCTGGACCTCCAGCATCGCCCACATTCGAGCCAACCCCGACTTCGCCGGCCGCTCCTGGCCGCCTCCGGGGGGCATGTCCCTGGAGGCCAACCTCGACGACCTGCGCCGGCACGCGGAGGACTTCGACCGGCGCGTCGGCTTCACCTACAGCGTCCTGTCGGTCCCTGGGGATGACGTCATCGGCTGTGTCTACATATACGGCTCACGCCAAGACCCTGGTGTTACTGACGTCCGCTCCTGGGTCCGGGCGGACAACGCTTCCCTCGACGCTGAGCTCTACCGCGTCGTCAGCGACTGGCTGTCCCGTGAGTGGCCCTTCGAGCGTGTGGCGTACGCGCCTCGCTGAACCAGGCGATCCGAGGGTGACTCCCTGGAGGCCCCGGGGTCGATGGAGCGCGAAAGCTACGGAAGCTCATCTTCTATGACGTCAGTCACAGCGCTCCATCAATCCACCAACGCGCTTAGTAGTCATGGCATGACGGGCATCTGTGGTTTTGTCCGTTTTGGTCTGTATTCGGATCCCGTCATGCGTTCCGGAATTCACTCGGTCGGTCCGCGCGCCCGCTTCCCTGCGGCGTAAGGCTTCTGACGACGCGACAGCTTTCCCTCCCGCCGTCATGTGCGGAACCGGAGACCCATGTACTGCCCCGGCGAGGTTCCGGGGCCTACGAGGCGACGTAGTGGCGGGGCCCTTTGCGCTCCCTGTGGAGCCGTCCTAAGAATGTCGACGCACAGGACGTCGCCGCAGTTCGGAACCGGTGTTCACGCACAGTCGACCGCGCACCGGGCGCTCGGCGTCACCGAGTGAGTAGGAGCCCCCCCACATGAAGTCGTCCCGAACGTCCGCGAGACTCCTCGCTCTCGGCCTGGGTCTGGCCTCGAGCACGCTGGTGGCGGCCGTGCCGGCGAGCGCCCAGCCGGCCGCCACCCCGTCCGCTGCCGCCGGTACCTCCGTGGCACGGTACGCAGGGTCGGTCGAGGAGACCGCGAACAACAAGGCGTTCTTCGAGGCGGTGCTCAAGTCCGTCGCCGAGAAGCGTGCCGCCCAGCCGAACGCGCAGGCGGTGACTGTCTACTACAACGCCTCCCACGCACCGAGCTTCCGTTCGCAGATATCGAGCGCGGCCTCGATCTGGAACAGCTCCGAGTCCAACGTCAAGCTCCAGGAGGCGTCGAGCGGGGCCGACTTCTCCTACTACGAGGGCAACGACTCGCGCGGGTCCCACGCCTCCACCAGCGGCCAAGGACGTGGTTACGTCTTCCTCGACTACACCCAGAACCAGCAGTACGACTCGGTTCGCGTCGTCACCCACGAGACCGGGCACATACTGGGCCTGCCGGACCACTACAGCGGGCCGTGCAGTGAGCTGATGTCCGGTGGCTACGCCGGCACGTCCTGCACCAACCGCTACCCGAACGCCACCGAGCGCTCGCGTGTCGACCAACTGTGGGCCACCGGACTCGCGCAGGCCCCGGGCACGGTGAACCAGCCCGCCGACCCCCCGAGCGCTGAACCGCCGGTACGGCCCGGGGCGCCGAGCCACGGCCCATGGCATCCGCGCCACAGCGCAGTACCTGTGGACCCTGCCGAGACTCAGGCCGGGTTCCCCGCTCAACGCGCACCCTGGCCTTCCGCGCAGCGCTGATCCGCAGCACATGACCAATACTTGAGTCATCGAACACGACGAAGGGCCGGCTCAGGAGGGAAACCCTCCTGAGCCGGCCCTTTTCTCCGTGCCCGGCAGGATTCGAACCGGCGGCACCCGCTTCAGGAGTTCGATCCGACGACGAAACCACAAGGACACCGCGAAGCCCGCTGAGACCTTCGGCGCAGCGGCACAGCAGGGTCAGAACCGTACGGGGAGCCACTTGACCCGGCTCATGCCGCCCTGTACCGGGCCGCCGCCCGCTCACGCATCGCTCACACGATGCCGGCGGCTGAGCAGCGCGCGGGTCAGACCTGGCCGAGGTCGATCTCCACCGGGAAGGGGGCCCACCAGGACGCCTCCTGGCCTGGGGCAGCGGATCCGAGCTGCATGTGCCCGCACTGTTATCACTTGAAACGTGCGGCACACGAGTGACTCCGTTAACGTGCGATGACTTGGATTTTACTGGCACGTTAGAAGGGCGTTGCTCATGGCGCAGTCTCTCGCCGATCTCGCGTCGGCAAGAGTACGAGGGATCTTGCGATACTTCCCCGAGAGCTCGCAGGCCGAGCGTGAGGAGTTGCGTGCCACGGCGCGGGAACTGCTCGACGGCCACGGCGAGGAGGTGCTCACCGCCCTCCCTCCGCTCGAGCGCGTCATGTGGTATCTCGCCGCCGAGGGGCGCGCCGAGGATCTTGTCGAGGTGGTCCGGCACCAGCGCAGGGACCCGGGCGGCTTCCTCGTGGCAGGCGCCCGGCGCCCCCGGCTGGTGCTGCCGGGGCTGCGGGGCCTGGAACTGCCTGAACGGATCGCCGCACTCACGCGTCGCGACTTGCGGGTGACGGCGCAACTCACCTCGGTCACCTGGCGCGGCGACGATCTGGTGTGGGAAGGGTACGCATTCGTCGCGAACATGCCGCGTCCATCGAGCCGCGCCATCGGCCGATTCGCGGTGCTGAAGAACGACGAGACCGGCCGCCGCATCAGACTGCGCGTGCGCCGCACCCGCAGCGAGCAGGCCACCGTCGCCTCCGGACAGGCCCTGCACTGCTACGACCAGACGGGCTTCGAAGTCGTCGTCTCTGCTCGTCGGCTGCGCGAGCTCGCCGGGCACGGTGCCGGTCAGTGGTTTCTGCACGTCGGGATCCTGGGACCGGGCGGGGCCTACGGCGCGCGGGTGCGCCAGCACGACGCGGGCACAGCCGGGCACAACCAGGTTCGCCATCTGGCGGACGGCTCACGTCTCGTGGTCGGCTTCACCAAGAATGCCGTGAGCATCACGGTGCAGCAGCCCCCTGTCGAGGTCGAGTCCTGCACCGTCGCGGACGGTGAGCTGCGACTGGTCACCAGGGCGCGGAGCGGCGCCAAGGCCCCCACCGCCGTGAGCGTCGTCGAAGGCGACACCAGACTCGACAGCCCGCTCACTCCCCTGTCCGGTTCCCCTGACGCGTTCCGGCGTTACCAGTCGGTCCTCAGTCTTGACCAGCTGGCCGCGAACGACCTGCCGGGAACCAAGACCCGGCAATTCAAGGTGACCTTGAGGGGAGCCGACGGCCGGGGCCAGGCGGCCCTCCTCGCCGAGGGCTTCACGACCGGCAGGCACCGGATTGCCCCCGGCCGCGAGCTGGCAGTCCACCGCGACGGGCCCGGCAGGCTGGTGCTGGCCACGCGCGCCGTCCGACCCGTGGTCGACGCGATGACCGTGACGGGGTCGGGGGAGCTGGTGCTCGAGGGTACGTATCCCGGTGAGGAAGCGGCCGGGAAGAAGGTCATCCTGCGACACGGGGTCCGCTTCGAGGAGAAGGAGCTGCCGGTCGAGCTTGCCGACGGACGGTTCACGATCCGGATCGATCCCGAGGCGGCCCCGCAGGCGCACGGTCCCGAGCTGCCCCTGTGCCCCGGTCGCTGGTACCTGTACTTCCGCGACGCGGACGCCTGGGACAAGTCCGAGGACGTCCCGGTGACCTTGCGTCCGGAGCAGGTGCAGGAGCTGCCCATGCGCTTCAGTGGCCCGCAGCGTGCTTACACCGTGGACCGCCGCCACTTCGACCGCATCTTCATCGAGCCGCAACGGCTGCTCGGCCCCGGTGAGCACGGCGCCTACCGGCAGCGCATGCTGAGCGAGGTGTACTTCCACGAGCAGCGCGAGCTCCCCCTGCGCGACGCGGTGCTCTACATGAGCCTCAGCGGCAAGCAGTTCTCGGACTCGCCGCGGGCGGTCTACGAGGAGCTGGTGCGCCGGGGGGTCGACGTCGAGCACATCTGGACCCAGGACGGGGGACTGCCCGAGATGCCGCCGGAAGCCCGTGTGGTGGGCCGTGGCAGCCGCGAGTGGTACGAGGCACTGGCGCGCAGCCGCTACATCGTCGTCAACACGACGGTGGGCGACTGGTTCGTCACCCGCCCCGGGCAGCGGGTCGTGCAGACCTGGCACGGCACGCCGCTGAAGAAGATCGGCAAGGACCTCCAAGGCACTACCAAGTCGAATCCCGCCTATATCGCCAGCCTGCCGCACAGCTACCGGCAGTTCGACTTCGTGGTGTCGCCGAACGCGTACACCACAGAGATCATGCGCAGGGCGTACACCATCGAAGGCGAAATGCTCGAGAGCGGTTATCCGCGCAACGACGTCTTCCACGCCCCCGACCGCGACGCGCGGGCCGCGCGGGTCAGGGAGCGGCTCGGCCTGCCCGAGGGCAAGAAGGTGGTGCTCTACGCTCCTACCTGGCGGGAAGACCAGAAGCACGCGAGCAAGCTCTACAAACTCGATCTGCGGATCGACCTGGCCGCGGCCCAGGCCGAACTCGGTCACGACCATGTGCTGCTCTTCCGCAAGCACCCGAGGGTCCACGGCAACATACCGGGTGCCGGCCAGGGCTTCGTGTGGGATGTCACCCGCTACCCGGACATCGCCGATCTGTACCTCGTCGCCGATGTGCTGATCACCGACTACTCCTCGGCGTTCTTCGACTTCGCGCACTCGGGTAGGCCGATGCTGTTCTTCACCTACGACCTGGAGCACTACCGGGACACGCTGCGCGGCTTGTACTTCGACCTCACCACCCGGGCGCCCGGCCCGCTGCTGCAGACCTCCGAAGAACTGGTCAAGGCCCTGCGCGACGTCGATGCCGTCGAAGCGGAGTACCGGGAGAAGTACGCTCAGTTCGTAAAGGACTTCTGCGAGCCCGGGGACGGTCTCGCGACAGCGCGGGTTGTGGACCGCATGCTCGACGGCGGACCGCACGCCGCAGCCCGGACCGACGGCTGAGCGTGCCGCGCAGGGCCGGGCCCGACCGGCCCTGCGCGGATGTGACACGCGGCGCGGACCGCCCGGGGCCGTTTCGCCTCCGTCCCGACTGGCCTGAATCGCTCGTTCGGGCGCGTATCCGGTGCAGGTGTCAGGCCCGATGTCCAGGATTGACCTCGCGATGTGTTTCCTCGTGAAGGTGGGAGAGCATGCCGACGTACATCACGCTGATGAACTGGACCGATCAGGGGGTCCGGGACTTCAAGGACACCGCGAAGCGCGCTGAGACCTTCGGCGCAGCGGCACAGAAGATCGGGGCGAAGCTCCTGAACATCTACTGGACCGTCGGTCCGTACGACCTCGTGGCCGTCGTCGAGGCACCCGACGACGAAACCGCCACCGCGGCACTCCTGCATCTCGGCGGGGTGGGCAACATCCGTTCCACGACTCTGCGGGCCTTCGGCCAAGGGGAGATGGAACGCATCATCGCCAAGGCGACTGTCTGACGACCTCCACTCACTGCAAGCGAAGGCGCATCGTGAGCTCGCCGAGCAGGGCGCATTACAGCCCGGCTGAGGAGCCCGAGTCGGCCACCTGCTCTACGAGCCAGGGCTACCACTTGCCGGTCAAGACCGTCGGATCGCCGTGGACGGCCATGAAGACCGCGGTGCGTGGGACGGAGCCTGATACGGGGCGCTGCCGAGCGGCCTCGGAGGGCGGTCCGGGCAGCCTGCCGTCAAAACGGCCCGGACCATGATCGGTCCGGGCCGTTTCGCCTGGTGCCCCCGCAGCATCGCCGACGGCGGCAACGGCGTTCACCAGGCCATGCTCGGCATCGCCCGACTCCACAACCTGGCCCTCACCGGTAACCCGCACCCCATACGGGACAACCTCTAGGTTCTGCTTTGTCCCTGCGTGAGTGCTTCGCCGACCACGAGGCCGATGGCGAGGGCGGTGACGATCGTGACCAGCTTCAGCAGGTCCTGGAAACCCTCGACGTAGCCGCCGACCAAAGTGGTCAGACCGCGCATGCCGAGCGAGCCGACGGTGAGCGTGAAGAAGCCGGGCAGGATCAGGATCAGCCGGGGTGGACGGCGCGGCCCGCGCGCGATCAGCGTGGCCGTGGCGGCGAGGACGACCGCGGCGACGAAGGTGCTGCCCGTCTCCCCGGCGAGCTTCGTGAGCGCCGACTGCACGCCGACGGTGACGTAGACGAGCAGGAGCAGCGGCCAGAAGAAGCGCAAGGGGATCGCGAAGGCGAGCACGGTGCCAGCTGTGAAGACGATCCAGGCCAGGAACAGCGCCCACCGGGGAAGGTCGGAGTGGGCGGCGACGTCAAAGAAGGCGTGGGGGGAGGCGCCGGCGAAAAGGACGCCGAGCAGGACGCCGACGTACAGCTGGACCAGCAGGAAGACGGAGTAGATGAGCCGTATCGCACCGGTGGTGATCAGGCCGGCGGCCAGCTCGGCGGTCGCCGCGCTCAGGTAGTCGCCGGGGACAAAGTAGAACAGCGCAGGCAGCATCAGCAGCACGGGACCGCCGTGTGCGGGATTGCCGGCGAACAGCTCGATCGTGACGACGGAGACCGCCGTCGACACCGTCAGCGGAAGGAACCGGTGCAGCCGGGGCACACGGTCGGCGGTGACCACGAGAGCCGCGGCGAGCGCGCCCAGCACGGCCGTGGTGGCGATCTCGTACCAGGTGGGCTGCATCAACGGTGCGAAACCCAGCGCGAACAGCACGATGCCGAGGAACTTCAGCCACCACGGGTACGGTGCCGGCGCCGCCTTGATCTCCATCAGCCCGCGATCGGCCTCCGCGATTCCGGTCCGGCCCGCCCGCACTTCGGCGAGGAACGGCTTGAGCGCGGCGACCTGGTCGAGGCGAAAGACCTCCGGGAAGCCGTGCACGATGACGGTGCGGGTACCGCCGTCCGCCGCGGTGACCGTGAGCACCGCCGCCTCCGGCACCAGCAGCAGGGACGCGGCGCCGCCGAAGGCACGGGCGCTGTCGGTCACGGCTCGCTCGATGAGATGGGCGCCCTCGCCGGACGAGCGCAGCAGCAGGCCGGCCAGCCGGGCCAGGAACGCCGTGAGATCGTCGACATCCGCGACCGATCGCTGCTCCACGCCCGCCTCCACCGCCTGCATCCTCGCTCCAGGGCCAGGAGTTCCTGCTTACACGAGCGGCCGCCTCAGGGCACCTCGGGCGGCACGATCCCCGTCATGGATGAGGGCTCGAAAGCCCGCCCGGTGAGTTCGTGGCCGCGTCATCAGGCGTCCGGTGATCTCGCGGTAGGTCGCGGTCGAGTAGTCACTCGGTCAGGTCTCCGGTGTTTCCCGGTGTGCACCGCCCAGGGTGAGACGGATCCACGCCAGGGCATCGGCGGAGTTTTCCCCGGGCGAGGCCGTGACCTGCGGAGATTCGGGTCGCGGTGTGTCTGAACAGGGGAAACGCTCCTTCGTGGTTCTCACTGGTTCACGGTGCTTCCCGTCCCCATGTGTGCTGAACACATGCGGTGGATGCCGTTCGACGAAGACACGGGTTGCTCGGGGAAACCGGCGAGCGGCCGCAGTGAGGTGCGGGCGTCCCGTCAGACCTTCTCGACTCGCACGGAGTGGCCTGCGAGGAGTTGGTTCATGTCGTCGGTGTCTGAGGTGAAGACGGTTGCCTGGGCCCCCTGTGCGGCTTCTCTCCCGGCTACAGCAGCAAGAATGGCGTCGATGGCGTACTTGTGCCCGTGCAGGCCGGCTGCCTTCAGCATGTCGCGCGCCATGGCGGTCACCTGGTCGTCCGTGTGCACGATGCGGATCCGGGACAGCGTCCAGTTCCACAGTGACTGCCTCGACGCTTCGCGCGGATCCCAGGCCTCCAGGGTCGTGAGGGCCGAGGTGACGATCGGGATGTCGAGTCGCGGGGCCGTCTTGATCAGCGCGGTCATCTCCCGATCGCCCTGAACCGCCTTGGAGAGGGCCTCGGCGTCGAACACGAAGACGCGCTGTCGCGGTCGGTGCAGCTTTGCTCGGGCGGTGCGGCTCACGCGGCCTCGTCCGAATGTGATCGCTGCTCGTCATGCCAGCCGTCGATGGCGACGATGCGGTCCAGCGCTGCCTGCTGTTCCTCTTCCGTCACAGCGCCGTGCTCTTCCTCGAGCCGGTCGGCCAACTCGCGCAGTCGGTCCATGGCGTCCTGATGGGCGGCGGCGGCCGCGATGTAGCCGGACACACCGCGTGCGTCGACGCGCTCCTTGATCGATTCCACCAGCTCTTCCGGCACGGTGATGGTGATCTTCCGGGTTGCCATACTTAAAGTATGCCAGGTTCTGGGTGGCGTGGCTTGACTCCCCGAAGAAGCCGGCTCCGAAGAGCAGGGGTGCACGGGATGCCGCCCTCCACCCGGGCGAGGACTCCGGCTTGGCCTGCCACGTCCCGATCGGGCGCAGATGCAGCACGACCCGCGACAGGTCGTGAGGCACGGCGTGGGCATTCACAGCGGCCGCGTACTCGCCCACGCCCTGGCCGTCGACCGAGACGGTGCAGGAACGTCCGTCGATACTCAGCTGAAAAGGGTTCGGCGTCGTCACCGGCGGAGTCTGCGCCCACGGTCGGACGGCCGCCGGAGGGCTCTTCCTGGCAGGCACGGCCCCGTATGTCGGTGGCTTCGTCTGCCTTCCCATCATGACGCTGAACGAAATCACTCGATCCTGGACTTTCCCCGTGATGCTGGACACTCGTTGCTTACGCCGCGAGGGCGTGTTCTTGCTCGTGTCGCTGTCGGATCTCCAGCGGGGTGAGGTATC